>CAXSEG010000016.1:0-25797 GCA_964235545.1 uncultured Acetobacteraceae bacterium | reverse complement strand
TGAAGCATATGCTGGCCGACGTCGCGGCCCTGATCGATGCATCCGGAGCGCGCCGGGTGACGCTGATCGGCCATGATTGGGGCGCCATGGTCGCCTGGTGCTTTGCCGCTGGGCGCATCCGTCCGCTGGAGTGGTTGGTGATCATGAACGTGCCGCACCCACTGTGCTTCCGCGCGGCGCTGAAGCATTGGCGGCAGCGGCGCAGATCCTGGTATGTTGGCTTGTTCCAGGTTCCGCTGTTGCCGGAGCGGATGCTCGCCGCGGGCGGGGGTGCGGCGGTCCGCCGCATGCTCCGCGGGGTGCCAATCCCGGCCGCGACCGTGGACGTCTACGCGCGGCAGATCGCCGAGCCTGGCGCCGCCACCGCCATGCTCAATTGGTATCGCGCCATGCGGCTGACGGACGGGGTACCCAGGCTGGACACGGCGATCGAGGTGCCGACCCTGGTGATCTGGGGCGAGGATGATGTGGCGCTCGACATCATCGGGCTGGACGGCACGGAGCGCTTCGTGCGCGACCTGCGCATCGAGCGGTTGCCGGATGTGTCGCACTGGGTGCAGCAGCATGCGCCGGACCGGGTGAATGGACTGCTGAGGGGGTTCTTGCCTGCCGTGTTGTGAGAGGCGCCTTGGCGTTGACACGCTTTTGTCGTGCTAGGCCTAAAATAAAGGCCCGACGCAAACGTCTGTCGTGCCAGGGCTTGACCCTGGTATCGACGGGTTTGCCCGAGACACGTCAACCGTCCTGGCGCTCCGAACAGGGCCACGCCGTGCCGGCCGATACCGATCCAACGCCGTGTATACCAGGGTCAATCTTGGCATGACTGTAATTCTACTTCGAATCTAACGCAACTGGTCACTGAGCAGCATCAACCGTCCCGTGGATGCTTGCGGCCCATCACGCCGCCGTACCCGGCTGTCTGGGAGCACCCTACCCAACCGCCCTACCGCACGGGCGGCGCGTACATGATCCCGCCGTCGTTCCAGAGCGAGTTGATCTTGCGCGGCAGGTTGATCGCCGTGTTCGGTCCGAAATTACGGTCATACATCTCGCCGTAATTCCCGACAGCCTTGATCGCGTTGTAAGCCCAGCGGTTGTCCAGGCCCATCATCTTACCGTGGTCGCCTTCCACGCCCAGCAAGCGCCGCACGGCCGGGACATCGCTCTTCAGCATGTCGTCCACGTTGGCCTGGGTAATGCCGAGTTCCTCCGCGTTGATCAGCGCAAACACCGTCCATTTCACGATGTCCAGCCACTGGTCGTCGCCCTTGCGCACGGCCGGGCCGAGCGGTTCCTTGCTGATGCGGATGCCGAGCACCGTGCTGTCCTGCGGGTTCCGGAGCACGGTGCGGGCCGCGGCCAGCTGGCTGCTGTCGGTGCTGTAGGAGTCGCAACGCCCGGCCTCGTAGCCGAGCCGGGCCTGGTCGCCCGTCTCGAACACCACGGGATGGTAGTCGATGTGGTTGTGGCGCGCCCAATCGGCCAGGTTGAGCTCG
Source organism: uncultured Acetobacteraceae bacterium (assembly GCA_964235545.1). Taxonomy (GTDB): domain Bacteria; phylum Pseudomonadota; class Alphaproteobacteria; order Acetobacterales; family Acetobacteraceae; genus LMUY01. Next base: position 24,301 of record CAXSEG010000016.1, on the reverse strand, counting down.
CTGGTGCTGCCGGAGGTGGTGCAAATCGCCGCACCGTTCAGGTCGGTGGCGGTGTGGATCTGCTCGCCGTGCACCAGGAAGCTCTGCCCGTCATAAAAGGTGACGGCGGCGAACTCGAGGCCGTTGGCCGCCTCCCGCGATTGGCTCCAGGTGAGCGTTTGCACCGTCAGATCCACCTGGCCGGTCTGGAGCGCGGTCAGGCGCTGGTTGCCGGTGACGACTTCGAACCGCACCTTCGCCGGGTCCCCGAGTACGGCGGCGGCGACCGCGCGGCAGGTATCGGCATCCAGACCGACCAGGCGGCCCTGCGTATCGAACTGGCCGAAACCCGGCGTGGCACCGGAGGTGGGGCAACTCAGCACGCCGCGGGCTCGTACGCCTGCGAGGGTGGCGCCCACTGGCACTTGGGCCGACGCCGCGAACGACACGAGTAACAGGAGGGCGGCAAGCAGGCGCATGGGAGGACTCCGGCCAATTGCTGGGCGGGGATGCAAGCTATGTACCCGGAGCTGCTTACGGTGCACGACCAGCATTCACCCCGACCCTCTCCCTTGAAGGACGGGAGAGGGAGGACCGCGCTTAGGCTGCCCGGCTCACCGTGAAATCGGCCACGTCGTGCAGGCAGCTCCGCAGCGGGCTGGGCGGGAACGCGACCAGCGCGCGCTGGGCGTCCTCCGCAAAGCGCCGGGCGCGGGCGAAGGTCGCGAGCAGGGCGCCGCGCCGCTGCATGAGCGCCAGCGCCTCGTCCAAATCCGCCTCGGACTGCTCCGACTGCTCGATCGTCCGCGCCCAAAAGGCGCGTTCGGCCGGGCTGCCGGCGTGGTAGGCGGTGAGCACGGGCAGGGTGATCTTGCCCTCCCGGAAATCGTCGCCGACCGTCTTGCCCAAAGTCACCTGGTCTGCCGCGTAATCCAGCGCGTCGTCCACCAGTTGAAAGGCCATGCCGATCGCCGTGCCATACGCGGCCAGCGCGGCCAGCTCGTTCGCCGGGCGCTCGGCCAGGACCCCGCCCACCTGGCACGCCGCGGCGAACAGCGCCGCCGTCTTGCCGCCGATCACGTCCAGGTACCGCTCTTCGGAGGTGGAGAGGTCGTTCTGAGTCGTGAGCTGCAGGACCTCGCCCTCGGCGATCGTGGCCGCCGCGTGCGACAGGATGCGCAGCACTTCGAGCGAGCCGTCCGCTACCATGAGTTGGAACGCCCGCGCGAACAGGAAATCGCCGACCAGCACGGAGGCCTTGTTGCCAAAGACGGCGTTGGCGCTGGCCAAGCCGCGGCGCAACACGCTCTCGTCCACCACGTCGTCATGCAGAAGGGTCGCCGTGTGGATAAACTCCACGCACGCTGCCAAGTGCACATGGCGCTGGCCCTGGTAGCCGCACATACGCGCACAGGCGAGTGTCAGCATCGGCCGCAACCGCTTGCCGCCGGCAGCGACGATGTGGGCGGCGAGCTGGGGGATCAGCACGACTGGGCTGTCCATGCGGGCGATGATGGCGCGGTTGCACGCCTGCATGTCCTCCCCGATCAGGGCGGTCAGGCGGGTGAGGACATCACCGCCCGCGTCGTCGCCGCGTGCCGGATGGGGTAGCGGAGGGCTGGCGAGGGCGCCCAAACGGAAAACTCCGGCTTGTTGTAAATCGCAGCGAGGCGGAGACTGCGAGGCACCATATCGGCCCGCCGGAAAACCGGTCAAGTCAACGCCCGCCTATAGCCGCCACCTGGCACGCCACGCTTCGGGATGAACATGCACGTCGTCGTGAAGACCAATGATCCCGTCCGCCTCAGCTTCCTCGTGGCCCTGCTGCAGGATGCGGGGATCGAAGCTGTCGTGCTCGATGCCTCCATGAGTGCCATGGAGGGTAGCATCGGCGCCATTCCGCGCCGCCTGGCGGTGCCGTCCGCCGATGCCACGGCCGCGCAGCGGATCCTGCGTGAGGCCGGGGAGGCCCCGTGACGTCGAATTGGAACTGACGGAGGGGACCCTGCTCGGCGGCCGGGTCATCTACCGCCAGCCGCGCGACGGGTTCCGCACGGGCATCGAGCCGGTTCTGCTGGCGGCCAGCATCGGCGCGCAGCCCGGCGAGCGCGTGCTGGAGGCGGGCACCGGCGCGGGGGCGGGGATGCTGTGCCTGCTAGCTCGGCTTCCCGACGTGGCAGCCGTTGGAATCGAACGGGATGGCGCGTTGGCGGCGTTGGCGCAGGCCAACCTGCGGGCGAACGCGATGAAGTGCGGAACGGTGCAGGCGGCGGACCTGCTCGGCCTGAAGCTCACGGCACCGTTCGATCACGCGATGGCCAACCCGCCCTGGCATGGCGAGGGTGGCACGGCTTCACCCGATCCACGGCGGGACGCGGCGAAACGTGCGACCCCGGCCCTGCTGTCCGAGTGGGCGACCGCGCTGTCCGAAGCAGTACGGCCCGGCGGCAGCGTGACCCTCATCGTGCCGGCCGCGTCCACCGCGGAGGCATTGGCAGCCCTGGCAGATGCCTCGTGCGGCAGCCCGGCCATCCTGCCGCTCTGGCCACGTGCCGGGCAGGAAGCTCGACTCGTCCTACTGCGGGCGGTCAGGGCCGATCGCGGGCGATGCCGCCTAATGCCCGGCCTCGTCCTGCATGAGGGGGATGGCTACTCGGCGCTGGCCCGGCGGATCTTGTGGGACGGCGATCCGGTGGAATGGCCGGTGTGAGACCCGGCCCTAATCGTCCGGTGTCGGGTGCCGGAGATGCCAAAGGCGCTCATGGGCCGCCACGAGGCTTTCCATGTTGCGTCTCCGGCCGAGGTCGGCGGGGGTCGGTCGGCGCGTCAGCATCAACTCCAGCGTGCGCAGTAGCGCTTCGGCAACTTCGAAATCGTTGACGTCACAGGCATGGTGGAAGGCGACGAGTATCTTGTCGGACAGGCGACGGCCATGCCGCGGGGCGCTGCCGATACCCTCTCTGGTGACACTCTCTTCCACTAGGGCCACGTCCATTCATCTCCGTCGAGCCGCCTGCCGTACGATCAACACGTCATACCTTCAACGCGGCAAGACGGAAAACAAATAAGATTGGTATGCGAACAGAAAGTTTGGACGTCCGTCTGGTTTTAGCACACGATTATCACCGACCTGTTTATCCAGAAAGCGGGATTTACCGCGCTCTTGGTATGACAACTGGCTTTGCTGCCAGTGCACTTAGTAGGTTTCATTGCTCCGGCCCGATCGCCTTGCGTCCGGCGGGCCGGGTTTACCGAATTGTTCCGCTTAGCGTCCCAATATGGGGTATTAGATGGATGGTTTGGTCGGACACGGCCTCGGCGAACTCTTCTTCCCAGGTCCCTGCCTTAGGGCCTGCCTTGTCAGCTTGCGTGAGCATCCTGTGCGTAGATCGCTCGCTCGAACCCATCGAACAGCGTCAGCACGCGCGCATCGGCAAAGGGCAGAACCTGGGTCATCAGCACCCCTGCCACCCGGCTTGCCGGGTCGATCCAGTAGTAGCAGTTCGCCAGGCCGGCCCAAGCTAGGCTGTTGGCGGCGCGCCCGGCAGGCCCCGCCTCGCTGTTGATGACGAAGCCATACCCCCAGCCCTTGGCCATGCCGGGAAAGAACTCGGCGTCGTTGGACATGGGCGGCATGACCGTCTGCATGCGGGTCACGTCCAGCGCACCGATCTGGTTACGGCCCATCTGCGCCACGGTCTCCGGCCGGAGGATGGCGTCACCGCCGCGAAGAAGCATGGCCAGGAACCTCAGGTAGTCGGGGGCCGTCGAATACAGCCCGCCGCCGCCACTCTCCAGCTCGGGTTTGGAGGGCCGGCCGGAGCTGCCGGGCCGCAGCGTGCCGTCCGGCAGGCGGTTGTGGATGGTGACCACCCGGGCGCTGTCCGGCCGGCCGAACTGCGTGTCCGTCATGCCGAGCGGGCCGGCAATGTGTTGGGCGATATACTTGCCGAGGCTCTGCCCGCTCACCGCTTCGACCAGCTTGCCCGCCCAGTCCACGCCGAGGCCGTACTCCCAACGCTCGCCTGGGTCGAAGGCGAGCGGCATCTCCAGCCCGGCGTTCAGCCCGCTGCCGCTGCCCGGCTTGCCTGTCGCGCGCACGTAGCGGCCGAGATTTGCATTCCACGTCTCGTAGACGAAACCGGAGGTGTGGGTGAGCAGGTCGTGCAGCGTCACCTCGCGCCGGGCAGGCCGCATGATCGGTTGGCCGTCCTCGCCGAAGCCCTCCAGCACTTGCAGGCCGGCGAGCTTGGGCACCACGGGGCCGAGCGGCTGGTCCAGACCGATCCGGCCTTGCTCCACGAGTTGCATGGCCGCGACCGAGGTGATTGCCTTGGTAAGCGACGCGATCCAGAAGATGCTGTCGAGCGACATGGTCGCCGGCCCGCCCATTTGGCGGAGCCCGGCGGTGCTCTGGTAGAAGGTGCGCTCGCCATCGGTGGCCATGGCGACGACCCCGGGCACGTCGCCGGCGTCCACCGCGTCCTGAAGCAGGCGGTCGATCCGGGCCGTCATTCGTGTCGGAAGGGCGGCAGCTTGTGACCCTCTTCGACGCGGCGCATCCGGGCGTCCTGCCGTTCCAGCAACGCGAACACGCGCTCGAACATCGCGTCGTGCCGAGATACGGTTTTGCCGATCTTGACCAGCAGGCCGTACACGCTGCCGATATCGAAGCCGCTCTCATCCGCCACTAGGCCGCCTCCGCCAGGAACTCCATCGCCGCGTCCACGCCGCCGCGGCCATGTGGCACGCCGTTGATCTTCAGGCTCATCTCGATGGCCCCCAGCGTGCCGAGCACCATGGGCTCGTTCAGGTCGCCTAAATGGCCGATGCGGAGCATCTGGCCGGCCGCCCTGCCCAAGCCACCGCCGGTCGAGACGTTGAACCGGTCGAGCGCGGTTTTGCGCACCGTGTCGGCGTTGGTCCCCGCCGGGAACTGCACCGCGGTCACCGAGTCGGACAGGCGGTCGGGCGTCAAGCAATACAGTTCCGGCCCGCCCTGGTTGCCAGACCAAGTCCGCACGGCCCGGCGCACCGACTCGGCCAGGCGGTGATGGCGGGTAATGACGTTGTCCAGCCCCTCCGCCTCGATCAACCGCACCGATTCGGCCAGGCCGTAGAACAGCCCGGTCGGGATGGTGCCCATGAAGGCGCGGAACGAGCGCTTCTGCATCTCGGACCAGTCGAAATAGTGCCGCGGCAGCTTGGCCTGCGCATGTGCCTTCATTGCCTTTTCCGACACGGCAGTGAACGAAAAGCCGGTCGGCAGCATCAACCCCTTCTGGCTGCCGCCCACCGCCGCGTCCAGCTTCCAATCGTCGAAGCGGAACTCCAGCGAGCCGAGGGAGGAGATCGTGTCCACCAGCAGCAGCGCGTCCGATCCGGCGTCGTCGATTGCGGCACGGACGGAGGGCAGGTCCAGCGCCATGCCGGTCGACGTTTCGTTATGGACGCAGAGCACGCCCTTGGCCGCCGGGTTGGCCCGAAGCGCCGCGGTGATGGCGGCGTATTCCACGCCGCGCCGCCAGTCCGCCCCAGCCACCACCACCGGGTGCAGCCCGAACTTCTCCGCCATGGTGGACCAGCCCTCGCTGAACCACCCCGTCTCCACCACCAGTACCGTGTCCCCGGGCGAAAATAGGTTGACCAGCGTGGCTTCCCACGAGCCATGGCCGGAGGCGGTGTAGAGGAACAGCTCCCCCTCCGCCCGCAGCACGCGCTTCAGCCCGGCGACCGACTGGTTGAACACGGCGCCGAACTCGCCGTCCATGAAGTCGATCGTCGGACGGTCCATCGCGCGCAGGATCGAGTCCGGGATATTTGTCGGGCCTGGATTGGCGAAAAACTGCCGGCCGATCTTGCGTGCCATCACGTTATCCCTGCTTTGGTATTGCTACCTCGTGCCATCGGCGCACGCGGTCAAGCCATTCTACGCCTCGGCGGGCGGACGCTCACTCCCACTCGATCGTGCCGGGCGGCTTGCTGGTGACGTCGTAGGTGACGCGGTTCACGCCGCGGACCTCGCCCACGATACGGCCGGCTACGCGGCCCAGGAACGCCATGTCAAACGGGTAGAACTCCGCCGTCATCCCGTCCGTGCTGGTCACCGCCCGCAGTGCGCAGGCTTGGTCATAGGTGCGGTTGTCGCCCATCACGCCCACGGTGCGGACCGGCAGCAGGACGGCGAAGGCCTGCCAGATCGCGTCGTATAGCCCGGCCGAGCGGATCTCCTCGAGAAAGATCGCATCCACCTTGCGCAGGATGTCGAGGGCGGGCCGGGTCACGGCACCGGGGATGCGGATCGCCAGGCCGGGGCCGGGGAACGGATGGCGGCCGACCAGCGTGTCCGGCAGCCCCAATTCGCGGCCGAGCTTGCGGACCTCGTCCTTGAACAGCTCCCGCAGCGGCTCGACCAGCTGCATGCGCATCCGTGCCGGCAGCCCGCCGACGTTGTGGTGGCTCTTGATCGTGACGCTCGGGCCGCCGCCCACACTCACACTCTCGATCACGTCCGGATAGAGCGTGCCCTGGGCGAGGAAGTCCGCTCCGCCGAGCTTGGCCGCCTCCTGCTCGAACACGTCGATGAACAGGCCGCCGATGGTCTTGCGCTTGGCCTCCGGGTCCGTGACGCCGTCCAGCGCGTCCAGGAACAGGGAAGACGCGTCGCGGTGCACCAGATGGATGTTGAAGCGCTCACGGAAGGTGCGGTCGACCTCTTCCGCCTCGCCTTGGCGCAGCAGGCCGTGATCCACGAAGATGCAAGTAAGCTGCTCGCCGACCGCCTCGTGAATCAGCACGGCGGCGACCGATGAGTCGACGCCGCCCGACAGGCCGCAGATCACCCGGCCGCTTCCGACCTGGACGCGGATGCGCTGGATCGCCTCCTCCCGGAACTCGGCCATGGTCCAATCGCCCTGCAGGCCGGCGACGCCGTGGGTGAAGTTGCGCAGCAGGTTGGCGCCGTGGGGGGTGTGCACCACCTCCGGGTGGAACTGCACGCCGTAGAAGCCGCGCGCCTCGTCCGCCACCACGGCGAATGGCGCACCTTCGCTGGCCGCCATGCTGCGGAACCCCGGCGGCAGGCCGGTGACGCGATCGCCATGGCTCATCCAGACGAGTTGCCGCTCGCCGGGCGCCCATACGCCGTCGAGCAGGCGGCTGGCCTGCGTCACGTCGATGAAGGCGCGGCCGAATTCCTGAATGCCGCCGGGCTCGACGGTGCCGCCCAATGCCTGGCACATCAGCTGTTGGCCATAGCATATGCCCAGGATGGGGATGCCCATCTCCCAGATGATGCCGGGCACGTCCGGGCTGCCGGGATCAGTCACACTGGCGGGACCGCCGGACAGGATCAGCGCCCGCGGCTGCCACGCCACCAGCCGGGCTGGATCGGCGTTGAACGGCCAGACTTCACAGTAGATGCCGCTTTCGCGCAGGCGGCGGGCGATCAGTTGAGTGACTTGGCTACCGAAATCCAGGACGAGCACGCGCTCGCCATGCTTGCCGAGGTCTATCATGGGGCCTTGCAGCACACCCTTGGGGCCGGGGCAACCCCGCCGGTTTGTCCCTGGGACAGGCGGGTGGACGGCGCAGCAGGCTGTGTTATTGCCATAGTGCGGTATACAGTAGCGGGACTGGTCCAAGAAACCCGCAAAGGTTTAAGCCTAATGAGGTCTCACAGCTTGGCGGGCGCGCTGATCCGTCTGCATGACGCCATCGGCCGATCCGGCGCGGCCGAGAAGCTGGCGCCCTTCCGGCCGTGCGCACCCCTACCGCGGCCCGGTATCCAGGCCGTGCTGGAGACCTACGCCGCATTGTCCGTCGAGCAAGCCGGGTTCGGTGCCGCGGAGCGGTCACTGGTCGCGGCGGTGGGCCTGGAACCGCTCATGGATACAGCCTGGTGGTCGACGCTCGTCACGGCGCTCACCCGGCCGGTCTTGTCGGACGCCCTGTCGGCACAGCTCGATGATCTCTGGTCCCGCTTGCAGCTCGTCACCTCCACATTTCCCGCGCTGGCGGCGCTCGCGTCGGCTCCGGACCAGCCCTCCCAGGCCGCCCCGAGTGGCCTGGTGCTCCACGTTGCGGGGGAAGACGCGATGCCGCCCTCCCTCCCGCGGATCGCGGGCGTGCTCGAGGCGGTGAGCCAGCTCTGGTGGGTCGCCGAGGAGCTGACCGGACAGCGTGGAATGCTGCAGCTCGTCGCGATAGTCCCCGGGGTGACGGCGTCGCTGCACTTCGACGGGCTGGATGAGCCGATGGATGAGTTGCGCATGCTGTTGGCTTCGGTATGGGACCAGGCGCTGCGGTTGCCGAATGTCTCCCCCGAGCAGTATCCGGCGCTCGTGCCGGGCACGCTGCCCGTCTTGGACCGCATCGGCCGCAGCGGACGGGCGGATGCCGTGCGGGTCCGCACCGCCACCGAGAGCAGCGTCAGGCGGCTGCTGGAGGCGGGATACGTGCTGCCGGTCGAGCCGGTCTCCGTCACGGCCGGCATCCTCCCCGCAGCCCCAGCCCGGCCGCGGCCCGCGGTCGAGGACCAGATCGAACCGGTCCGCCCGCCCGGCTTGTCGGAGGAGGACATCAGCCATTTGGCGGCCGTAATCGCGGAGGAACGGCGGCAGCTGAAGCAGGCGGGCCCGCCCCGGCGGATGTGGCAGGGTGCGGGAACCATCGGCACCGGCTAGGACGACGCATGTTCCGCGATGAAAGTCTCCATGCGATTGGCAGAGAGACATAGGGGGCCTGGATGCCTCCCTCGCCAGGGAGTGGTGACCAGCCTCGCTGCGGTCGCCCTCAGCGTGAAGCCGGGCGGGTCGGCGCCCGAGATCGTCACCGAGGGCGGGCTGACAACGCACGGAAAATGGGATCGAAGCGATCCAGCTGCACGGTCAGACCGACGCGCTCCCTGTCTCGGGAACGGCAGGACCGGCTGGCAGGAGCATCGCCGCGACCTGATCGGCGACACAATCCGGCGTGTTGCGAAGTCAGCAGCGTGCTCGTCACCCTGCAGCGTTCTCGCCCGACTTCACCGCCCGCCAAGCCGCCTCCATCGCGTCCAGCCCGACGTCGCCCGGCATTTGTCCCTGGTCGGCCAACACCGCCTCCACGCCCTCGAAGCGGCGGGTGAACTTCGCGTTGGCGGCGTGCAGGCAGGTTTCCGGGTCGAGGCCGAGCTTGCGGGCGAGGTTGGCGACCACGAACAGCATGTCGCCTACCTCGTCAGCCAGGCGGGCCGGGTCGGCGTCCGGCAACTCGGCGCGCAGCTCCGCCGTCTCCTCCGCGAGCTTGTCGAGCACGGCGGCGGCATCCGGCCAGTCGAACCCGACCCGGGCAGCGCGCGCCGTGATCTTGCCGGCGCGGGTGAGGGCAGGAAGGGCCACGGGAACCCCGGCCAGGGTGCCGCCCTCGCGCCGGGCCGCGCGCTCGGCCGTCTTGTGCACCTCCCACGCGACGGCCTCGGTGCCGGCAAACACGTTAGGATGGCGGCGCACCATCTTGTCGGCGATAGCGCGGGCCACGTCCGCAAAGGCGAACCGTCCGGCTTCCTCCGCCATGCGCGCGTGATAGACGACCTGGAACAGCAGGTCTCCCAGCTCGTCCGGCAGCGCGGTCCAGTCCCGCCGGGCGATGGCGTCTGCAACCTCGTACGCCTCCTCGACCGTGTAGGGCGCGATGCTGGCGAAATCCTGCACCCGGTCCCACGGGCATCCATCGGGTGCGCGGAGCCTGGCCATCACGTCCAGCAGGCGGCGTAGTTCGGCCTCGGCCATTCTTGTCGAAGCCGGCACGACCGGCTTGGCCATATCCACGACGCGCAGGTCGGGCCGCTTCGGGTGGAGGCGCCGCCCCGTCTCGCGGTAGCCATAGCGGCCATAGAGGGCGATATTCCGGGTCATCAGCGCATTGGTATAGAGCCGGAGTTCCGGCACCCCCCAAGACGCGGCCAAGCGTTCGGCCTGGTCGAGCATCGCGCGGCCCAAGCCACCGCCCTGCGCGCCCGTGCGCAGGGCCACGCTGTAGATCATCGCGTGGTCGGGGTGGCGCTCGATCACCAGCGTGCCGTCGTCGCCCAACAGCCAAGCCTCCCCGGCGGCGATCCGCGGCGCCCAGTCCTCGTCCATCGGCTGTGGCCGGAAGCCGAACTCCCGTTCGTAGACCGCGTACGCTTCGGTGTTGATCGTGGCGACCAGCGCCTCGTCCGCTGCCGTGGCGAGCCGAAATGCGCTCACGCGTTGGCGCCGCGGATCGCTTCGCACACTGCGCGCGTCACCTCGGCCGTGGTCGCCTTGCCGCCGAGGTCGGGCGTCAGCAGCCCGGTGGCGCACACCTGCTCCACGGCCGCCATCAGGCGCGCCCCGGCCGCCGCCTCCCCCAGGTGATCCAGCATCATCGCCGCCGTCCAGAAGCTGGCGACGGGGTTGGCGATGCCCTTACCGGTGATGTCGAACGCGGAGCCGTGGATCGGCTCGAACATCGAGGGGTAGCGGCGCTGCGGGTCCACGTTGCCGGTGGGGGCGATGCCGAGCGAGCCGGCCAGCGCCGCCGCCAGGTCACTCAATATGTCGGCGTGCAGGTTGGTGGCGACCACGGTATCGATCGTGCGCGGCTTGTTCACCATGCGCATCGTCATCGCGTCCACCAGCTCCTTATCCCAGGTCACGTCCGGAAAATCGGTCGCCACCAGGGCCGCGATCTCGTCCCAAAACACCATGCCGTAGCGCTGCGCGTTGGACTTGGTGACGACGGTGAGGTGCTTGCGGGGGCGCGCCCGGGCGGATGCGAAGGCGAAGCGCATGATCCGCTCCACGCCGGTGCGGGTGAAAATGGCGACCTCGGTCGCGACCTCCTCCGGCAGCCCGCGATGGGCGCGTCCGCCATGGCCGGCATACTCACCCTCGCTGTTCTCCCGGATGATGAGCCAGTCCAGGTCCCCAGGGCCCACGTTGCGCAACGGGGAGGTGACGCCGGGCAGGATGCGGGTGGGGCGGACGTTGGCGTATTGGTCGAAGCCCTGGCAGATCGGCAGGCGCAGGCCCCAGAGCGTCACGTGGTCGGGGATGTCCGGCGCGCCGACGGCGCCGAAATAGATCGCGTCGGCGGGGCGCAACTGGTCCAGCCCATCCGCCGGCATCAGCGCACCGGTGCGGCGGTAGCGCTCGCTGCCCCAATCGTAATGGTCGATCTTCAGCTCGAACCCGCCGTCGCGGCTGGCCAGGGCTTCCAGCACCTCAAGCCCGGCGGCGATCACTTCGGGGCCGATGCCGTCGGCGGGGATGCTGGCGATGCGGTAGCTGCGCATGGATCAGGCGGACCGTTGCTGGAGGGTGGCCAGCTCTTCGGCTTGGACTGTAGACAGTGTGGCCCCGCTCACAAACAACTCGTCGATGAGGCTAAAATCAGACCTTCGTGTCGCGGCGAACTCTGCCGTGAAGTCACGGATATCAGCCCGCAATTCATTCACGTCGGCCCTCAGCGCCCTTAGCTCACTCAGGATGGCGATAAGTGCTTCATAGATCATGGTCAGATCGACTCCGTTCTTTTCGCTCACTCTCTGTCCTCCTGCCCGCCCGCACGATACCCTACTTTCCGGCGCGTCGCTTGCAAGGCTGCGTGGCCCCCGGAGACGCCCCGCATGATCCGCTCGCTGCTCGCCTGCCTGCTCACCTTGCTGCCGCTCGCAACCCGCATCTCGACAGCCGAGGCACAAACCCTTCGGATCGCCCTGCGCGAGGACGCCGACATCCTGGACCCGACGCTCGCCCGCACCTTCGTCGGCCGCATCGTGTTCGCCGGCCTCTGCGACAAGCTGTTCGACATCGACGACAAGCTGCAGATCGTCCCGCAGCTCGCCACTGGCTACGAGTATTCCGATCCGAAGACGCTGGTCATCCATCTCCGCCCCGGCGTGAAGTTCCAGGACGGTACCGGCATGGATGCCGCCGCCGTGAAATACAGCCTGGACCGCCATTACACGATGCCGGGCAGCTCCCTCCGCCGCGATATCAGCGCCATGGACCACGTGGAAATCGTGAACCCGCTGACCGTCCGCATCGTGCTGAAAGCTCCCTCCGCCCCCTTCCTCTCGCAACTGACGGACCGCGCCGGCATGATCGTCTCGCCCAAGGCGGCCGAGGCGGAGGGCAAGGATTTCGGCCTCCACCCCGTCTGCGCCGGGCCGATGAAGTTTGTCGAGCGGGTGGCACAGGATCGCATCGTGCTCGAACGCTTCCCCGACTACTGGAACAAGGACGCGATCCACATCGACCGCGTCATCTACCAGCCGATCCCGGACAGCTCCATCCGCCTCGCCAACCTCCAGGCCGGCAGCGTGGACCTGGTGGAGTTCATTGTCCCCACCGACACGGACGCCGTAAAGCGCAACGCGAAGCTGCGCCTGATCAGCTATGACGGGCTCGGCTACGAGGGCATCACCTTCAACACCGGCAACGGCCCGCAATCCGCCACCCCCATCGGGCAGAGCGCGCTGGTCCGCCAGGCCTTCGACCTCTCCATCGACCGCGACGCCCTGATGCAGGTCGTCTACAACGGCATGTTCCCGCCGGCGGCGCAGGCCGTGCCGCCCGAGAGCCCGTTCTTCGACCCGGCGATCAAGCCGGTCATGCGCGACGTAGACAAGGCGAAAGCTTTGCTGAAACAGGCCGGCGTCAAGCTGCCCGTCAGCATCGCCCTGATCGCGCCCAACAATCCGGACATCCGCCAGATGGCCGAGGTGATCCAGTCCATGGCCAGCGAAGCCGGGTTCGACGTCAAGATCACCGCGATGGAGTTCGCCTCCTCGCTGGACAATGCCGAGCGGGGCGGGTTTGAGGCCTACCTGCTCGCCTGGTCCGGTCGCATCGACCCGGACGGCAACGAATACGTGTTCCTGCACAGCGGCGGCCCGCAGAACTACGGCCACTACGCCAACCCCGCGATGGACACGCTGCTGGACGACGCCCGGGTGGAGCCGGACATGGCCAAGCGCAAGGCGCTCTACGGGCAGGTCGCGGCACTCACGCAAAGGGACCTGCCGGTCGCCTACATCTACACGACACGGTATTTCGCCGGCCTCTCCGCCAAGCTCGGCGGCTTCAAGCCGGTTGCCGACGGCATCATCCGCCTACAGGGGCTGACGATCACGCCATGAGGGGCCTACGGGGCCGCCTGCTGCAACTGGTGCCCACGCTGCTGCTGGTCAGCATCCTGGTGTTCGGCCTGCAGCAACTGATGCCGGGTGACCCGGCTCTGATCCTGGCCGGCGAGGAAGGCGCCAACCCCCAGGTGCTCGCCCAGATCCGCGCCGAGCTGTGGCTGGACCGCTCCTTGCCGGTGCAATACGTGCACTGGCTCGGTGGCCTGGTGCAGGGCGACCTCGGCTACTCCTGGCGCATTCGCCAACCAGTGGCCGCCCTGGTGCGGGAGAAGCTGCCCGTCACCCTGCAACTCGGCGCCATGGCGTTCTGCTTCGCGCTGCTGATCGGCGTCCCGGCCGGCGTGCTCTCCGCCGTCAAGCGCGGCACGGCGTGGGACCACCTGGCGAACCTGGTCGGCCTCGGCGGGCTGTCGACGCCGAACTTCTGGCTCGGCATCATGCTCATCCTGCTGGTCTCGGTGCATCTCGGCTGGCTGCCGCCCTCCGGTTACGTCCCGCTGACCGAGGATGTCTGGCAGTCGCTCGCCACCACCGTTATGCCCGCCTTCGTGCTCGGCAACGCCACCGCCGCGGTGCTGATGCGGCACACCCGCAGCGCCATGCTGACGGCGCTGGACCAGGATTACGTGCGCACCGCCCGCGCCAAGGGGCTGGGGGAGGGCAGGGTGGTGATCCGCCACGCCCTCCGCAACGCCCTGGTCCCCGTGGTGACCCTTTGCGCGCTCGAACTCGGCACCCTGTTCTCCGGCGCCGTGCTGACGGAGCAGGTGTTCAGCATCCCGGGCTTCGGCAAGCTGGTGGTGGACGCCGTGTTCAACCGTGACTACCCCGTGGTGCAGGGCGTCGTGATGGTGACGGCCACGCTCTACATCCTGCTCAACCTGCTAGCGGACGTCCTCTACGTGCTGGTCAATCCGCGGCTGCGGGTTGCGTGACCGCCATGGCCAGCCCGGCCTCGGCAGCGATGCTCCGCCGCCCTCGTAGCCCGCTTTCCCTCGCCGCGTCACGCTTCGCCCGCCGCCCCGCCGCACTGTTTGGTCTGGCCGTGATCGTGCTGTTCGTGGCCGCCGCCCTGCTCGCCCCCATCATCTCGCCCTATGACCCGACCCGGCAATCCTACAACGTGATCCGCAAGGCACCCTCCGCCCTGCATTGGTTCGGCACCGACGAGAACGGGCGGGACGTGCTGGCCCGCGTCCTGTTCGGCGCCCGCGCCACGCTGCTCGCGGCCCTCGTCTCCGTCGGCATCGCGTCCGGCGCCGGCGTGCCCCTCGGCTTGCTGGCCGGGTTCGCCGGCGGCTGGACCGACGCGGTGATAGGCCGGGTGGTGGACGCCATGCTCGCCTGCCCCTTCCTGATCCTGGCCATCGCGCTGGCGGCGTTCCTCGGTCCGTCGCTCACCAACGCCATGATCGCGATCGGCGTCACCGCCACCCCCGTCTTCGTCCGCGTCGCCCGCGCCGCCACGATCGACGCCGCGGCCAACGACTACGTTGAGGCGGCGCGGGCCATCGGCAACCCGCCCTGGCGCGTCGCCGTGCGGCACGTGCTGCCCAACATCGTCCCGCCCATCCTGGTGCAATCGACCCTGGCCATCGCCATGGCCATCATCGCCGAGGCCAGCCTCTCCTTCCTGGGCCTGGGTCAGCAGCCGCCCGCCCCATCCTGGGGATCGATGCTGAACTCGGCGCAGCGCTTCCTCACCCAGGCGCCATGGCTCGCCATCTTCCCCGGGGCGGCCATCTTCCTCGCCGTCCTCGCCTTCAACCTGGCCGGCGACGGCCTGCGGGACGCACTGGACCCGCGGCGTAGCCCGAAGCGTTGACCGCATCACCGAGCGGGTGTGTCATCCCTCAACAAAAAGAAGGAGGGACGGCAATGCGCGCCTGGGCCGTGGTCGAGAATGGGGCTGACTTGATGGAGATGGAGATGCCAACGCCGGAGCCGACCGGCAAGCAGGTCCTGCTGGAGGTCACCCATTGCGGCGTCTGCCACTCGGACCTGCATATCTGGGAGGGCTATTACGATATCGGCGGCGGCAAGCGCATGTCGCTTAAGAATCGCGGCGTCGTCCTGCCGCTCGCCATGGGGCACGAGATCGTTGGCCGGGTGACGAAGCTCGGGCCGGACGCGGCAGGTGTCGAAGTGGGCGACGTGCGGATCGTGTATCCCTGGGTCGGCTGTGGCCACTGCGAGCGTTGCTTGGCCGACGAAGACAACATGTGTCCGAACGGCAGGGCGATCGGGATCTACCAAAACGGCGGCTATGCCACGCATGTGCTGGCGATGGAGCCGCGCCACCTGATCGACCCCGGCACCGTGGACCCGGCGCTTGCCGCCACCTACGCCTGTAGCGGCATCACCGTCTATTCCGCGATCAAGAAGGTCATGCCGCTCCCGCCGGACTCGCCCATCGTGGTGGTCGGCGCCGGCGGGCTGGGCCTGAACGCGATTGCCGTGCTGAAGGCGATGGGCCACCGCGCCATCATCGCCGTGGACATCAATGACGAGAAGCGTGCCATCGCCATGCAGGCCGGCGCGACCGCCACGGTGGACGGCTCGGGCGAGACAGTGACGGACGCGATCCTCACCGCTGCCGGAGGCCCGGTGCGCGCGATCATCGACCTGGTGAACGGCACCGCCACCGCGCGCTTCAGCATGGGCGCACTTGCCAAGGGCGGCCGCCTCGTTCAGGTTGGCCTGTTCGGCGGCGACATGACGCTGATGCTGCCGATTATGGCCATGCGCGAACTGACCGTCGGCGGCAGCTATGTCGGCAACCCGAAGGAGCTGCGGGAGCTTGTGGCTTTGGCGCAAGCGGGAACGTTGCAGCCGATAGCCTATTCGACGGTCCCGATGACAGAGGCCAACGCCGCCCTGATGCGGCTACGGGACGGCAAGGTGACCGGACGTGTGGTGCTGACAGCGGCCTAATGACGGCGCTGTTCAAGCCACACGGCAACGAACGTCACCCCTTTGGCATCTCGCCCTCGTAGGGTGGGTTGCGCTTGGCATCGCACCAACCGCTACACGCCAGGACACTGCCCACCTTACAGCACATAGGACACTGTACGAGGTGCCCTTGGGCAGAAAGCGCTAACCCGGCGTAGCCTGCTGCCGCAGGGCCAACTCCGGTGCCGCCTTGGGCGCCGTGGCGGTATTTGCAGGCGCGCCGCTGCCGACACGCAGCAGCGTCGCCAGAAAGGTCCGCCCCCACAGCACCGGCGTGGCGCCATCGATCGCCCGCCAGCAGGCCTGCCACCGCTCCTGCCGCTCGGCCAGGCTCATCCGCAGCGCTGTGTCCAACGCGTCCGCCAACTCGTCCGGATCATGCGGATTCACGGTCAACGCGGCCCCCAGTTGCCGCGAAGCGCCGGCAAACCGCGACAGGACCAGTACGCCAGGGTCCTGCGGATCCTGCGCCGCGATGTATTCCTTGGCCACCAGGTTCATGCCGTCCCGCAGTGGCGTCACGAACCCGACCCGGGCCTCGCGCATGTATCCCGCCATCGTCGCGCGCGCGCCCGCGCGGGCAACGATGCGCAACGGCGTCCAATCGGCCTCGCTCCATTCGCTGTTGATCGCCCCACCCTCGCGATCCACCGCCTCGCGCAGCGTGCGGTAGGCCGTGACGTCCTTCCGGCTCTCCGCCGCGATCTGCAGCATCGTAACCCGGCGCCGCCAATCCGGCCGTGTCTCTAGCAGGCGCCGATATCCCGCCAGCCGCTGGATCAGCCCCTTGGTGGGGTCCAGCCGGTCCACGCCCAACACCAGCTTCTGACCCTGCAAGCTCCGTCGCAACCGCTCCGTCGGCGCGCCGCGCCAGGCATGCTCGGCCGTCAGGGCGAATTCGCGCGCCTCGATCTCCACGGGGAACGCCCCGAGACGGACCCGGCGGCCGTCCACGTGCAGCCAACCGCCGGTCAGCCGCGTCGCTCCCGCCAGCCGGTGCGCGGCCTCGGCGAAGTTCTCCACGTCGTTCTGAGTCTGGAAGCCGATCAGGTCGGCGGACACCAGGTCCCGGATCAGTGCCCCTGCCTCTGGCACGCTCGCCAGCATATCGGCAGACGGGAACGGGATGTGCAGGAAGAAGCCGATCGGCGCCGTAATCCCCCGCGCGCGCAACATCGCCGGCATCGCCATCAAGTGATAGTCGTGGATCCACAGCAGGTCGTTCGGCCGCAGCATCGGCGCCAGGCTCGCCGCCATCCGCTCGTTCACAGCCCGATAGACGTGCGCATTACGCCGATCGAACGTCATCAGCTCCGGCATCGAGTGAAGCAACGGCCATAACGTACTGTTCGAAAACTCGTTGTAATACCGGTCGTGCTCGTCTTGCGACAGGTCGATGGTTGCGTACTGCACCCCACTATCGACGTGGGACTTGACCTGGTGTTCGCCGGAGACCGTACCGCTCCAGCCGAACCACATGCCGCCACGTTGCGCCATCAGCCCCGCCAGTGCGACCGCGAGCCCTCCGGCCTGGGCGCTGCCGCCAGCCGACGGCACCCGGTTCGAGACAACGACGAGACGATTCATCGAACCTCCAGCAACGCCACCGGGAACGTGGCAAGAATGTCAGACAGCGGCAGGCGTCCCGTCATGTCCTTGCCCGTCGTCTTTTCGGAGCTCAATACGTCAATAGTGCGGCGACCCAAAAAGTTACGCGGTGTTACAACATAGGTTCCGCTCCAAACAGCCGGATCCGGGTGGGGAATCGGGCCGATGCCGGGAAGGTGACCGGGCAGGCGCGTGACGATCGTCATGCAAGCCCGGCCCTCGTGCACCCGCGCGAAGGCGAGCACGTGATCCGCCCGTTCGCCCTCCACCCGCAGCGGCACGTAGCTACCCTCGGTGAACAACCCACCGGACTCGGCCCGGAACTGTAAGGCGCGCGCGATCACCGCCTGCTTCACCCGCCCGTCCTTCCACGCCGGCAGCAATTCTGCCGGGCTGACATCGGCCGCAAGTGAGGCCTGGCGCGCCTCGAAATCCACCGGGCGGCGATTGTCGGGGTCCACCAGGCTGAAATCCCAGTACTCCGTCCCTTGGTAAAGATCCGGCACACCCGGCGAGGTCACCCGCAGCAGCGCCTGCGACAGCCCGTTCACTGCGCCTGGCACCGCGATCCGCTCCACGAACTCGGCAATGTCTTGCAACACTCGGGAGACGCGGTCCGGATCCATCACTTGGTGCAGGAACTCGCGGCAGGCACCCTCATACTCGGCATTCGGTACGGCCCAGCCGGAATGCCGCTTGCCCTCCCGCAGCGCCTTTTCCTGCCAGGCAGCCAGCCGCTCCTCCAGCGCCGCCACACCATCGCGGTCGTCTGCCGATAGCCCGAGCGGCCAGGCACCTACCAGGCTCTCATACAGCATGATCTCGTCGCAGGCATCGGGTGCCGGCCCGTCCAGGTCCTTCTTCAGCGGCGCGTTCAGCCGCATCCAGCGGCCAAGCGCCGCTTCCCACTCGCCACTCACCTCGCTGATCACCGCCAGCCGTGCCCGCGTGTCCTCGCCGCGCTTGTGGTCATGCGTCGCCGTGGCCAGCAACGCGCGCGGAAACCGCTTGCGACGGATGCGCATAGCATTGTGGAATGCGGCCGGGGAGATGGCGAACTGCGCCGGGTCGGTCCCCACCTCGTTGCGTGAGATCAACCGGCCAAAGCGGTAGAATGACGTATCCTCAACCGACTTGGCCGCCGTCGGCGCCGAGAGCTGCTGAAATTTTACCATCGCGCGCACCCGCTCGGCCCGACGGCTACCCGCGGGGACCTGTCGGATTCCGTCACCCGAGAGCCAGCCTGCCATCAGCTCCAGTAGGTCACGGTCCGTCGCGCGCACGGAGCGGCGGGCGCCGGCCATCGCCCAATCCATCTCGTGCTTGTCCGTCTCCGAGATGCCGCCCAGACCGGCATAGATCCGGTAGACGTGGAAATGCACCAGGATCTCGACCAGCGTGCGCCGCACCGCAGTCAGCGTGTAGTCGCGCGTCGAAAGCTCCCGCCGGGCGATGCGGTGCAGCGCGGCGGCGGTGGAGAACAACTCGCTGGACAGGCTCTCCCGCAGGATCTGCCGCCGCGCCGCTTTCGCCTCCGTCTCGAATGCGCCGGGCCGCCCAGTCAGCCCTGTCCACAACGCGGTCAGCGGCGCCTCGCCCGCTGAATCGTGCAGCACGGCGGACACGTCGTTCATGTAGTCGTAACCGGTGGTGCCGTCCGTCAGCCAGTCGGAGGACAGGCTCTCATGTGGCGCCAGGATCTTCTCGATCCACAGGCCGGCGGTCTCGTTGCGCAGCTCCTGCGGCCGGTGCTCGTGCGCCGCATCAAGCTGGCGGCGCAGCTTGCGGCAGTAGCCGCGCGGATCGGCCAAGCCGTCCACGTGGTCGATCCGCAGGGCATCCACCAATCCCTCGGCATACAGCCGCAGGATCGTCCGGTGCGTGTCGTCGAATACCGCCGGCACCTCTGCGCGCACGCCCGCCAGGCCGTTCACGTCGAAGAACCGGCGCCAATTGATCTCATCTGTCGCAGCCCGCCACCACGCCAGCCGGAAGCTCTGCCGCTCCAGCAACCGGTGCAGCCGGTCCCGCCCGGCATCGCTCGCCGGGTCATAGGCGCGCAGGCACTCCGCGATGGGCTGCGCGTAATCCGGCAGGCGCAGCACCTCCCGCGCCGTCGCCGCCTCTGCCCGCATCGTTTCGCGGCTGGTGGTGGACAGCTCGCCGAACGCCCGCGCGGGCTCCTCCAGCGGCCCCCCCTCGGTCAGCAGCACGGAGGGGTAGTCGCGCGGGTTGATCGGGAACCGGTGCGAGTAGTAGCCGACGAACAGCCGCCCGTCCGCCGGGTCAAACTGCAGCGTCAACTCTTTGTTTTTCAAGCAATCGCCATAAGGTGCGCCCAGAAACGGCGCCAGCATCCGCCCCCGCAGGGACGCGTCGGGCGGATCCCAGTCGATGTCGAAATACTCGGCATGCGCGCTGGCTCGGCCCCATTCCAACACGTCCAGCCACCACTCGTTGTCCGCCCCGCCGACGCCCATGTGGTTCGGCACGATATCCAGCACGAGTCCCATGTCGTGCCGCCGCAGTTCGGCCACCAGGCGCAGCAGCGCCTCCTCGCCGCCCAGCTCCGGATCGATCTGGTTGTGGTCCACGATGTCATAGCCGTGGGTCGAGCCGGGACGCGATTTCAGCAGCGGCGAGGCATATAGGTGGGAAATCCCGAGGCGGGCATAGTACGGCACCAATGCCGCCGCCATGTCCATCGTGAAGTCCTTGTGGAATTGCAGGCGGGCGGTCGCGGTAAACGGCTTCATGTCTGCTTCCTGGCGGCATCGAGGTCACGGAGGCGCGCGGCCACCGCCGGGTCGTCCAGCAGCGTCGCTGCCTCGCCCGGCATGCGGCGGCGCCAGTTCGGGTGTTCGTCAAGCGTCCCCGGCAGGTTGGGCTGCTCGACTAGGCCGAGCGCGTCCTCCAGCGGTACGATCGTCAGCGCACAGGCAGCCCCGCCGACATGGCGGATCGCCGCGTCCACCGCCGCCTCTGGCTCGTCCGGCGCTGGGGGCTCGCCGTGTGCCGCGCCGCTCGCCCGCATCGCCGCCCACAGCATGTGGCGGTCACGGTGGCGCTCGCTGTTCTCCCGTGCGACCCCGTCGGCGTCCAGCTGGCCCAGCCGTCGCCGCCATGCCGTATCCTGCCCGGACCACCACCCGGCCACCGTCGCCAAGTCGTGCGTGCTGGTCATGGAGGCAGCTCCCCGGTCCCAGATCGCGGGCGAGGTGAAGCCCAGATCCTGCGCCCGTTCGAACCACAGCACGCGCATACCGAGCATACCGGCGGCGCTGATCTGCTCCTGGAACCCCTCGGGCAGGGTGCCGAGATCCTCACCCAGCACCACCGCCTTGTTGCGGTGCGATTCCAGCCGGATCAGCCGCAGCATGTCCTCGACGGGGAAGTGCAGGTAGACGCCGTCCGCCGGGCTCGCCCCGTCCGGCAGCACCCACAGCCGGGCCAGCCCCATCGCGTGGTCGATGCGCACGCCACCAGCATGGCGCATCGCTGCCCGCAGCATGGCGATGAACGCGCCGAACCCGCCCAACTGCAAACCGCGGGGCGAGAAGGCGGCCAGCCCCCAGCCCTGGCCGCGCGTGTTCAGCAGGTCCGGCGGCGCCCCCACCGACAAGCCGAGCAAGGTCTGGTCCGGCCGCGCCCAGCACTGGCTGCCACCGGAATCCACGCCGACGGCCAGGTCCGATATCAGCCCGATCGGCATCCCGGCCTGCTTGGCCGCCGCCTGGGCCGCGCCAAGGCTCCGGTCGGCGAGGAATTGATAGTAGGCGTGCCGGGTTACCTCGCGGGCGTTGTCCCGCGCAAACGCGGTCACCGCCGGGCTGAACGCGTCCGACAATCCATTAGGCCAATCCCGCCAGTGCCAATGCCCGGCCGCCGCCATCTCCGCATGCAGCGCCTCGAACCGCGCATGCCCCTCCAGCGTGTCGCCCTCGGCTGCCCGGAACGCCACGAACTCGTTCCACAAACCCGTCCCATGCGTGGCCAGGGTGAATTGGGCGTCGAGTGCCCGCAGCCGGTGGTGGGTCACGGCGGGCCAATCCACCAATGTCTCAGCCTCCAGCGCCACGGCTGGCCCGTCGGGGAACTCCAGCGTGGAGTGCAGCACGTTCAACAGGGTGCGGCTCGAGGGCGAGTAGGGGCTGTAACGATCCGGCGTGGCGGAAAACTGCGCGTGCACCGGGCTGATCGCCACGGCTGCGGCCCCGTGGGCGGCGGCGTTGCGCACGAACTCGGCCAAGGCCCCAAAATCCCCGAGCCCCCCATCGCCGCGGCGGCGCAGTGAGTACAACTGCGCCGCAACGCCCCAAAGCCGGCCCGGCGCCGCATCCGCCACCGTCCATCCTTGCGCTGGCGCCACCGCCACGACCAGCTGCTCCCCGCCGATCCGTAGCGTATGGTAGCCCGGCTCCGACGGCAGGGGGATCTTGGCCGAGCCCTCCGCCATCCCGGCCAGCGTCCCGCCCCCCTCCAAGGCGAACTCGTACGCACCGCCCGGAACGGCGAGTGCCAGGGTGCCCCCAGCCTCTCCCGTCACCAGCGGCGGCAGATGCGACGGGCTCCGGACATTGCGCAAGCCCTCGGCGATATCGCGCGCAGTGGATGCGGGCAGGCCGAGTGCCGTCAGAACCAGCCGCAACGTTTCATCCGCGACGTCATGCCAATGGCCGTGGACGTCCTTCCAACGCAGCGCGAGCCCCGCCTCTCCGGCGAGGGCGTGCAGGCTCAACCCGGCACCTGTCCGACCTCGATCCAGGCGATCGCGGCACCGCCCGCCAACTGGCCCCCACTGGCCGCCTCACGCGGGCACTCGAACAGCGTCGTCCCGCTCGGGGCCGGCATCGCCACGCTGTCCCGGCCAAGATTGACCGCGATCCCCAGCACGCCGCTGCCATTGCCCAGCGTCCAGCGTGCCACCAGCGCGGACTTGCTCAACACCGCGGCTCCCGCGCTGCGGCAACCAGGGATGCCCGGCATCACCCGCTCGCGCCGCACCGCCAACAGGTCGTGGACGAAGCTGCTGTCGCCGCCGAAATCTGGCACCGACGCGTGGAATGTGCCGGGGGCGTTCGGGTCGGGGATCCTTTCCCGCCGTTCCGGGTCCTGGAAGGCGGCGAAATGCTTGAACTCCGCTCTGCGCCCCTCGCGCACCAGGCCAGCCAACTCCTCGTTATGCGCCGTGAAGAACAGGAACGGCGTCTTGGCCGCCACCTCCTCGCCCATGAACAGCAGCGGCACGAACGGAGACAGCAACAGCAGCACCGTCGCCGCCTGCAACACCTGCGGGTCGGCCAGCGTCGTCAGACGGTCCCCCATGGCACGGTTGCCGATCTGGTCATGGTTCTGCAGACAGATCACGAATGCCGTCGTCGGCAGATGTGCAGAAGGCTCGCCGCGCGCCCGGCCCAGATGCTTCGACGGGTCGCCCTGGTAAACGAACCCCTCCGCCATCGCACGCGCCAGTTGCTCGATCGGCCGCTGAAAATCTTCGTAATACCCCTCGCTCTCCCCCGTCAGCAGCACGTGGAGGCAGTGGTGCGTGTCATCCGTCCACTGTGCGTCGAAGCCCGGCGCACCAGGCCCGGTGCGTAGATGTCTGGCGGCGTTGTTCTCGTGCTCCAGCACCAGGTGCACCGGCCGGTCGGTCACAGGCCGCCGGATCAACGCCGCCATCTCGTCCAGGAAGTCCGGCTCGCTGATCGCGTGCACCGCGTCGAACCGCAACCCATCGAACCGGTATTCCTGTAGCCAATACAACGCGTTCTGCTCAAAATACTGCCGAACCTCGGGCCGCCGGAAATCGATTGAGGCACCCCAAGGCGTTTTGATGTCGTCGCGGAAAAACGGCTTAGCGAACGCGTGAATATAGGCGCCATCCGGGCCGAAATGGTTATACACCACGTCGAGTATGACCATCAGGCCGAGGCCATGCGCCGCGTCCACCATCGCCTTCAACTGGTCGGGCGTACCGTAAGCGGCATCTGGCGCGTAGGGCAGCACGCCGTCATAACCCCAGTTATGCGCTCCCGGGAAATCCGCGATCGGCATCAGCTCGATCGCAGTGACCCCCAGCGCCTGCAACCGCGGTAGCTGCTCGCGGATGCCCTCGAACCCCCCGAACGTACCCGGATGCAGCTCGTAGATTACGGCCTCATGCCACGGCCGGCCAGCCCACGCCCCGTGCTGCCAAGCGTAGGCGTACGGATCCACCACCAAGCTTGGATCGTGCACGTCCCCCGCCTGCGCGCGGGACGCCGGGTCGGGAAACGCCATCCCGTCCGCGGTCTTGTACCGATACCGCGTGCCAGCCGGCGCGTTCGCTACGGCCGTGAACCATCCGCCCTCCGCCGCCGCCATCGTGCGATCGGCTCCGCCAAGCTCAAGAGTCAGCTCTCCGGCCGATGGAGCCCATACCCGGAACGACGTTGCCTCGCCGTTCAACGTGGCACCGAACGGAAGAGGATGGGCGAACCGTTCGGTCATGCGTCAATCTCCAGAGACCACCGGCTACCCGGTGGTCAAGATGATGGTGGCCAACGGCGGCAACGTCAGCAACAACGAGGCGGGAAGGTCATGACTCAACACCTCCTCCGCTTGTAC
>CAXSEG010000015.1:0-26732 GCA_964235545.1 uncultured Acetobacteraceae bacterium | reverse complement strand
GGACAACCAGGACCAGCCTATCCCCCTGATGCGCGGCGATGTGGCGGCGATCTGCGCCTTCGAACCCTATGCCACGCTGGCCGAGCTGCAGGGTTGGGGCAAGAAGCTGTGGGTGCCGTACGACACGCCCATGGGCAAGACCAACCTCGGCTTCGTCGCCTCCCAGGCCTTCGTCAAGAAGGACCCGGCACTCACCCGCACCCTGGTGCAGGCGCACGTGAAGGCCACCAACGAGATGGCCAGCGACCCGGCCATCGCGATCAAGACCACGATCGACCAGTTCAAGATGTCGCCGGAGGTCGCCGCCGCCTCCACCAAGAACCTGTTCTTCTCCGCCGAGTCCGGGCCGCACTTCCAGGACGGTTTGCGCGCACTGGCCGGCATGATGATCGACGCCAAGCTGCTGGACCGCGAACCGGAGTGGGGCCGCTTCATCGACACCAGCTTCCTCTCGTAAGGCAGCGGGGCCTGATGCGCCTGCGCCCGTTCGGGCTGCTGCCCCTGGCGGCGCTGCTGCTCGCCTGGCAGATCGCGGTGATGGCGGGCGTCTACCCCACCCTGCTGCTGCCGGCCCCCGCCAGCGTGTTCTCCGCCTTCGGGTTGGACTGGGCGGAGATCCTGGCCAACGCCGCCGCCAGCGTCAGCCGGGTGGTCATCGGCGTCGGCATCGCGTTCTGCGTCGCGGTGCCGGCGGGCATGCTGATCGGGCGCTACCGCATGCTGGACCGGGTGACCGACTGGTCGATCCAGATCTTCCGCTCCGTGCCGCCGATCGCGCTGATCCCGCTCGCCATCCTGTTCTTCGGCATCGGCGACCGCCCGGCGATCATCCTGATCTTCCTCGCCGCCCTCTGGCCGCTGCTGATCAACACCATCTTCGGCGTGCGCAGCATCGACCGCGCCATGCTGAAGGTCGCCCAGGCCGCCCGGGCCAGCGAGTGGCTGATCTTCCGCGACATCATCCTGCCCGCCGCCATGCCCTCGGTGTTCACCGGGCTGCGGCTGGCGATCGGCGGCGGCTGGCTGACGGTGGTCACGGCGGAGATGATCGCCGTCAAGTCCGGCCTCGGCTACATGATCCTGAACGCGCAGCTCACCTTCCAGAGCCAGCTGATCATCGCCGGCATCATCGTCATCGGCGCCATCGGCCTGCTCGCCGACCAGGGCACCCGCCTGCTGCGCGCCCGCGTGTGCCGCTGGCAGGAGGGGCTGGTGGCGTCCCAGGAATGACGCCGTTCGTCGAATGCCGCGGCGTCGGCAAGATTTACACGGGGAAGACCGGCGCCGTGGAGGCGTTGCGCGGCATCGACCTGGTGTGCGGCGCCGGCGAGTTCGTCTGCCTGCTCGGCCTGTCCGGCTGCGGCAAGTCGACGCTGCTCCAGTTGATCGCCGGGCTGGAGCCGGTGACGTCCGGCACCATCACCGTCAACGGCAAGCCGCTCGCCGGCCCGGCGGCGGAGACCAGCATCGTGTTCCAGGACCACGGCCTGTTCCCGTGGATGACCGTGGAGCGCAACGTCGCCTTCAACATGAAGGCGCGCGGCGTCCCCGCCCGGCAGCGGCGGGAGGTCGCGGCCGAGCTGATCGCCATGACGGGGCTGACCGCCTTCCGCACCCGCTACCCGCACGAACTCTCCGGCGGCATGCGCCAGCGCGTCGGCATCGCCCGCGCGCTCACCACCCGGCCGCGCGCCCTGCTGATGGACGAGCCGTTCGGCGCGCTGGACGCGCAGACCCGCGGCACCCTGCAGGAGGAGTTGCTGCGGCTGTGGCAACAGCAGCGCAGCACGGTCATGTTCGTCACCCACAGCATCGACGAGGCGGTGTTCCTGGCCGACCGCATCGCCGTGTTCTCCGCCCGGCCCGGCCGCATCGCGACCATGGTGGAGGTGGACCTGCCGCGCCCGCGGGATGCACGCTCCCCCCAGTTCATCGAACTGAGCCGCATGCTGCGCGGCCAGATTGCCCCCGATTTGCACGGAGCGCCCCTCGGATGAAGCTGCTGCTCGCCAACCCCAACACCAGCACCGCCGTCACCGACCGCATCGCCGCCGTGGCGCGCGGCGTGGCGGCGCCGGGCACCGAGATCGTGGCGGTGACGGGCCAGGCCGGCGTGCCGTATATCGCCACCCGCGCGGAGGCCGCGGTCGCAGGGCGGACCACGATGGAGCTGATGGCCGAGCATGGCGCCGGGTGCGATGCCGCCATCGTCGCAGCCTTCGCCGACCCCGGGCTGGGCGGCGCGCGCGAGGTGATGGGCGTGCCGGTCATCGGCCTGGCCGAAGCTGCGATGCTGACCGCCTGCATGCTGGGCCGCCGCTTCGCCATCGTGACGTTCTCGGGCTCGCTCGGGCCCTGGTACCGGGAGTGCGTCGAGTATCACGGCCTCACCGCCCGGCTCGCCGCGATCCGCAGCCTGGACCTGCCGTTCGCCGGCATCGACACGGTGCAGACGGAGCTGGAGCAGGCACTGGTGGCACTGTGCTGCCGGTCGGCGGCGGAGGACGACGCGGACATGATCGTCCTCGGCGGCGCGCCGCTGGCCGGGCTGGCCCGCCGTATCACACCGCGCGTTCCGGTGCCGCTGATCGACTGCGTGGAGGCGGCGGTGCTGCAGGCGGAGGCGCTGGTGCGGCTGGCCCCGCGCAAGGCAACCGCCGGCAGTTTTCGTAGGCCCGCCGCCAAGCCGGTGACAGGATTGCCGCCGGGCTTGTCCGCCCTGCTCGATTGGAAGCCCTGACCTGGCGCTGGCATGGCGATTGCTGACCAACCGCCTGAATCATGCCGTTGGAGCAACCGTTTGTCCCAGGATCCGCACGTGACCGCGATCTCCCGCCGCGCCGCGCTCACCTTGCCGCTCGGCCTGGCCGCGCTGCCGCTGGCGGGGCCGGCCAGCCGCGCGGCCGAGCCGGTGCGCGGCGGCACGATGGTGATGATCGTGACGCCGGAGCCGTCCACCCTTGCGCACTACATGGTCTCCGCCGGCAACATCCCACCGATCGCGACGCAGGTGTACGAGGGCCTGGTCACCTATGACTGGGACCTCAAGCCGCAGCCGAACCTGGCCAAGTCCTGGGTGACCGCGGAGGACGGCAAGACGATCACCTTCAAGCTGCAGGACGGCGTGAGCTTCCACAACGGCAAGCCGTTCACCAGTGCGGACGTGCAGTATTCCTTCATGGAGATCCTGAAGAAGTATCACCCGACAGCGCCGGTGATCCTGGCGGAGTTGACGGCGGTGGACACGCCCGACCCGCTGACCGCCGTGCTGCATTTGGCCAACCCGGCGCCCTACCTGATGAAGGCATTGGCCGCCCGGGACCTGCCGATCGTCTGCAAGGCGGTGTTCGAGGGCACCGATATCCTGCAGAACCCGACTGCCAACAAGCCGATCGGCACCGGCCCGTACAAGTTCGTGCAGTGGGAGCGCGGGCAGTACGTGCGGCTGGACCGCAACGACAAGTATTGGAAGCCAGGGCTGCCCTACCTCAACCGCATCATCGCCCGCTTCATCCCCGATGCCGCCACCCGTTCGGCGTCGATGGAGGCCGGCGAGGCGCAGTTCGCCGCCTACAGCGCCGTCAACTACTCCGACCTCGAGCGGATGAAGGCCAACCCAATCCTCGGGCTGGAGATGCGCGGCTACGAGATGACGCCGGCGCTCAGCGTGCTGGAGCTGAACAGCAAGCACCCGCATCTCGATAAGAGGGAGGTGCGCCAGGCCATCGCCTACGCGATCGACCGCACCGTGATCCTGAAGAACGTCATGTATGGCTACGGCGAGCCCGCCACCGGCCCGCTGAGCCGCAAGTTTGCGCCGGAAGGGCTCTACACCGACGACGTGATCCATTTCGATGTGCCGGACCGGCTGGATATCGCGAACAAGCTGCTGGACGGCGCCGGCGCCCCGCGCGGGGAGGGCGGCATCCGCTTCGCCGTGCACCTGGAGGTTAACTCCTTCGGCGAGCAGTGGCTGCGGCAGGCGGAATACCTGAAGCAGGCCCTGGCGCAGGTCGGCATCGACGTCACGCTGCGGTCGGAGGACACGGCGGCCTGGCTGCGCCGCGTGTACACGAACTACGATTACGACATCAACGAGCCGTTCCTCAGCCAGGGCATCGACCCGGTGATCGGGCTCAACCGGCAATACCTCGGCTCGCAGATCCGCAAAGGCGTCACTTTCGTCAACAACAGCTTCTACTCGAACCCGGAGATCGACCGGCTGCTCGGCGAAGGCGCGCGCGAGGTGGACCCGGGCAAGCGCGGCGACATCTACAAGACGGTGCAGAAGATCCTGGTGGAGGACAGCCCGCTGATCTGGCTGATCGACGTGCAGTATGTCAGCGTCTACAACAAGAAGCTGCACGACCACACCACCGGGCCGCTCGGCACCCAGCAGGCGTTCGAGCGGGCTTGGATGGAGGCGTAGCCGGGTGCGGCTGCTGCGCTACCTCGGCTACCGCTTGCTGCTGGCGATCCCCGTGATCGTGGGCATCGTGGTGCTGAACTTCTTCCTCATCCACCTCGCACCCGGCGACGCGGCGTCCGTGCTGGCGGGGGAGAGCGGGGCGGCGACGCCGGAATACATGGACCTGCTGCGCCACCGCTTCGGGCTGGACCAGCCGCTGAGCGCGCAGTTCGGCCTCTATCTGCTTAACATGCTGCATTTCGACCTGGGCTACTCCTTCCGCAACGACAGCCCCGTGCTGTCGCTGATCCTGGACCGCCTGTGGCCGACCGGGCTGCTGATGCTGACTGCCTTCGCGACGGCGCTGGTGGGCGGCACGCTGCTCGGCCTGGTGGCGGCGACCGGCCGCCGCCGCTGGCGGGACAGCATGATCTCCCTGGTCAGCCTGGTGGCCTATGCGACGCCCGGCTTCTGGCTGGGGCTCATGATGATCGTGGTGTTCGCGATCCGCCTCGGCTGGCTGCCGACCAGCGGCTTCGACACGGTCGGCGCGTTCAACGAGGGGTGGGAGGAGGCGGCCGACGTCGCGCGGCATTTGGTGATGCCGGCGGTGGCGCTGTCGCTGTTCTACCTCGCCGTCTATGCCCGCGTGATGCGCGCCTCCGTGCTGGAGCAGCTCGGCATCGACTACGTGACCACGGCGCGGGCCAAGGGGCAGACGGAACGCCGGATCATGACCGGCCACGTGCTCGGCAACGCCCTGCTCCCCGTCGTTACCATGGCAGGGGTGCAGGCAGGCAACCTGATCGGCGGCTCGATCGTGGTGGAGACGGTGTTCGGCTGGCCCGGGGTCGGCACGCTGGCGTTCGACGCGCTGCAATCGCGCGACCTGAACCTGCTGCTGGGGATCTTCTTCATCTCCGCCTGCCTGGTGGTGGTGATCAACCTGGGGGTGGACCTGGTCTACGTGACGCTCGACCCGCGGATGGCGATCTAGTGCCGGCACCAAACCGTAGGGTGGGCTTCAGCCCACCAGCCGCCGCAAGCTGGTGGGCTGAAGCCCACCCTACGACGCTGACCGTGGCCTGACATGGCCCGCTTCGCCCGCAACCGCCTGGCCGTGGTCGGCGCCATCCTGCTGGCCTGCCTGCTCCTCCTCGTGGTGCTCTCCCCGGTGCTCTACCCCGGGGACCCGTTCCGCCTGGTCGGCCCCGCGCTGCAGCCGCCCGGCGGCCGCTTCCTGCTCGGCACCGACACGCTGGGGCGGGACGTGGCGGCCGGCATCGCCCATGGCGCGCGCACCTCGCTGCTGGTCGGCGTCGGCGCCACGCTGGCCGCCATCGCGTTCGGGATGATCGTCGGCGGGCTCGCCGGATACTACCGCGGACCGGTGGAACTGGTGCTGATGCGGCTGACCGAGTTCTTCCAGACCATCCCGTCCTTCATCCTGGCCATCCTGATCGTCGCCATCCTGTCGCCCTCCGTCACCACGGAGATCTTCGCCATCGCCGCCGTGTCCTGGCCCGGCATCGCGCGGCTGGTGCGCGGTGAGTTCGTGGCGCTGAACGCGCGGGAGTTCGTGCTGGCCTGCACGGGGCTCGGCGCCAGCGACGCGCGCATCATCCTGCGCCACATGCTGCCGAACTGCGCCTCCTCCATCATCCCGGTCGGCTCCCTGCTGATCGGCACCTCCATCCTGCTGGAGGCGGGGCTGGCCTTTCTGGGCTTGGGCGACCCCAACGTCATGAGCTGGGGGCTGATCATCAGCGCCGGGCGGGCCGTGCTGCGCTCCGCCTGGTGGATCTGCACCTTCCCGGGCATCGCCATCCTGCTCACCGTGCTCGGCATCAACCTGGCCGGCGACGGGCTGAACGAAGCGCTGAGCCCGCGGCTGCGCGAACGATGACGCCGGTCCTCGAACTCGACCGGCTCACCATCGCCCTGCCGCCGGGCGCCGACCGGCCCGACGCCGCCCGCGATGTCAGCCTGGCGCTGCGGGCAGGCGAGGTCACCTGCCTGATCGGCGAGAGCGGCTCCGGCAAGTCGCTGGTGGCACGGTCGATCCTGGGCCTGCTGCCGGGGCCGCGCGTGCATGTCCGCAACGGGCGCATCCTGTTTGCGGGGCAGGACCTGGTGGCAGCGAGTGCCGCGCAGATGCGAGCGATCCGCGGTGCCAAGATCGCGATGATCTTCCAGGAGCCGATGACGGCGCTGAACCCGCTGCACACGATCGGCCGCCAACTGGCCGAGATCCTGCGGATCCACACGCGCCTCGGCCGCACGGCGCGGCGGGACCGGATGGTGGCGCTGCTGGAGGGCGTGCAGCTGCCCGAACCGGCGCGGCTGCTGCGGTCCTACCCACACCAGCTCAGCGGCGGGCAGCGGCAGCGGGCGATGATCGCGATGGCCCTGGCGCTGGAGCCGCAGATCCTGATCGCCGACGAGCCGACCACGGCGCTGGACGTGACCACGCAGGCGCAGATTCTGCACCTGATCCGCGACCTGCAGCGGCGGCAGGGCACGGCCGTGCTGTTCATCACGCATGATTTCGGCGTCGTGGCGGACATCGCGGACACGGTCGCGGTGCTGCAGAAGGGCACGCTGGTGGAGCAGGGGCCACGTGCCACCGTACTGGGCGCGCCGCAGCACCCCTACACGCGCGGCCTGATCGCCGCCGTGCCACGGCTGGTCCCGCCGGTGGCAAGACCGGCCATTGCGGCGCCGTTCGTCCTGCAAGCTCGCGCCGTGGTGAAGACCTATGGTGCGCGCTCGCTGTTCGGCGGCCGGGTCACCCGCGCGCTGGACGGGGTGGCACTCGATCTGCGGCGTGGCGAGACGCTGGGCCTGGTGGGGGAGAGCGGCTCCGGCAAGAGCACGCTGGCCCGGGCGGTGACGCGGCTGATGCCGGTCGATGGCGGCGAGATCCTGCTCGCTGGCCACGACATCGCCCGCCTCGGCCGGCGCGACCTGCGCCCCGTCCGCAAGCGGGTGCAGATGGTGTTCCAGGATCCATACGGCTCGCTCGACCCGCGGCAGCGCGTGGTGGATATCATCGCCGAGGGGCCGATCATCCACGGTACCGCCCCTGCCACGGCCCGGGACGAAGCGGCGGCGCTGCTGGCGTTGGTGGGGCTCGACCCGTCCGCCGGCCAGCGATTCCCGCACGAGTTCAGCGGCGGCCAGCGCCAGCGCATCGGCATCGCCCGCGCCCTGGCGCTCCGCCCGGAGATCCTGGTCGCGGACGAGCCGGTCTCCGCCCTGGACGTCTCGGTGCAGGCCAGGGTGCTGGCCCTGCTGGCGGACATCAAGGCGCGGTTCGAGCTGAGCATGGTGTTCGTGACGCACGATCTGCGCGTGGCCTTGCAGGTGTGCGACCGGATCGCGGTGATGCGGCAGGGGCGCATCGTCGAGGTGGCGCCGACTGCCGAGATCTTCCACGCGCCCAACCATCCCTACACCAAGGCCCTGTTCGCCGCCGTGCCCGGCGCGCAGTGGCAGGAGACCGCCGCCGCATGACGTCCACCGACGCCTTCCTCCCCGGCCACCGCGTGACGGTGCCGGGTGCCGCCACGGGCCCGCTCGCCGGGCTCGGCTTCGCCGTGAAGGACCTGATCGACGTCGCCGGCGTGCCGACCGGTGGCGGCAATCCCGACTGGCCGCGCTACGCCCCCACTCCGGCGAAGCATGCCGCCGTGGTGCAGGCCTTGCTGGACGCCGGTGCGTCCGTGGTGGGCAAGACGGTGACCGACGAGGTCTCGCTCGGCATCCTCGGCGAGAACGCACATGACGGCACGCCACTGAACCCGGCGGCGCCGGACCGGGTGCCCGGCGGCTCCTCCAGCGGCTCGGCCTCCGCGGTCGCAGCGGGGGAGTGCGACTTCGCGCTCGGCACCGATAGCGGCGGCTCCGTGCGGGTGCCGGCTAGTTTCTGCGGCCTGTACGGCATCCGGCCCACCCACGGCCGGGTCGGTTTCACCGGCATCACCGTGCAGTCGCCGAGTGCCGACACCTGCGGCTGGCTCGCGCGCGAGGCCGCGGTGTTCGCGCGGGTCGGGGAGGTGCTGTGCGGCGCGCCGTTGCCGGAGGCACTGCCGACGACATTGCTCGTGGCCATCGACGCGTTCGGCTTCGCGGACGAGGCGGTGGCGCAGGCGTTGATGCCGCTGGTGGAGCGGCTGGCCACCCTGCTGGGGCAGCGGCGGGACGCGGTGCTGGCGCCCCCGGGCCTCTCGATCTGGCAGCGGGCACAGCGCGTGTTGCAGAGCAGCGAGTCTTGGAAGACGTTCGAGCCCTGGCTGGACAGCTGCAACCCGCGGCTCGCGTTCAGCGTGGCGCGAGCGCTGGTCCAGGGCTCGATGCTGACGGACGCCGAGCGCAGTGCCGCGACGCTGATGCGGATCGAGGCGCGGGCGCATTTGCGCGCGCTGCTGCCGCCCGGGGCGATCCTGTGCCTGCCGACGACGCCGTTCCCCGCTCCGCTGAGGGGCTTGCCGCTCGCCGAATTGGGGCCGCTGCGGGAGCGGATCAGCTGCCTGACCAGCCATGGCGGCCTGACCGGCGTTCCGCAGGTGAACCTTCCCGGCGCTCTGGTGGGCGGCGCGCCGGTCGGGCTGTCGATCGTGGGCGGGCGGGGGACCGATCTGGACCTGCTGCGCATCGCCCTGGCATGGGAGCATTGAGATGGAACTGAACCGGCCCGAGATCGTCGCCGAGGTGTCCGCCCTGTTCGAGGCCTACGAGCAGGCGCTGATCGACAAGGATGTGGACGTGCTGGACGCTACGTTCTGGAACAGCCCGCACACGATCCGCTATGCGTTGCGTGACAACGGCTACGGCTTCGACGCGATCCACGCCTCCCGCGTCGCCGCCAGGCCGGTCCCGGGTGGGTCGAAGCAGACGCGCATCCGGCTGGAGATCCTGACCGTCGGGACGGACCTGGCGACGGTCAACCTCGAATACCAGCCGCGGGGCCTGGACGGGATCGGCCGCCAGAGCCAGACCTGGGTGCGCTTCCCCGATGCCGGCTGGAAGGTGATCGCCGCCCACGTATCCCTGATGCCGTCGGGCGGTTGGACGTAGTGCGTCTCCCTCTCCCTTTTCTGGGAGAGGGCCGGGGTGAGTGCCGGAGTGGCACCCTCTCGCGGATAGGGCCGCTCCCGCCTGCCTAGTGGAGACGTCGTGCGTGACCGGCCCTCACCCCGACCCTCTACCGCAAGCGGGAGAGGGAGAAGAAAGGCGATTGACGATGGGCATACCGAAGCAATCCGGCTCCTTCGCCCTCGGAGACTTTCCCGCCGAGAAGGGCGGCGTCATCCAGGGCGCGCAGATCGGCTGGGAGCAGCACGGCACGTTGAACGCGGCGCGCGACAACCTGATCCTGTATCCCAGCAGCTACAGCGCACAGCACACCGACATGGCGTGGCTGGTCGGACCGGATGGCATCCTCGACCCGACCCGGTGGTGCGTCGTCGCGGTGGACATGTTCTCCAACGCCGTCTCCTCGAGCGCCGCGGACACGCCGGATTACCCGGACCTGGTGACAGTCGCTGACAATGTCCGCGCGCAGCACCGGCTGGTGACGGAGCAGTTCGGCGTGCAGACCGTCGCGGCCGTCTACGGCTTCTCGATGGGCGGTCTGCAAGCCTATCACTGGGCGGCGCTGTATCCGGCGATAGTGCAGCGCGCGATCGTGGTCTGCGGCAGCGCCCGCACCGCCACCCACAACAAGGTGTTCCTGTCCGGCCTGCTACGCACGCTGGAGGCGGCGCCTGAGCATACCGGGCGGGGCCGGTTCGCGTCCGAGCCGAAGGCGGCGTTGCGGGCGTTCGGCCACATCTATGCCGGGTGGGGGTTGAGCCAGGATTTCTACCGCGCCGACCTGCATCGGACCGCCCTCGGCGCGCCAGACCTGGAGACGTTCCTGCGCACCGACTGGGCCGAGCGCTTCGCCGCCCGCCGGGCCGCCAACCTCTACGCGCAGGCGCTCGCCTGGTACCACGCGGACATCGCCGACAACGCGCTGTATGGCGGCGACCTTGCGCAGGCGCTGCGGGCGATCCGCGCGCGCGTGCTGCTGCTGCCGGGAAAGACCGACCTGTACTTCCGCGTTGCCGACAATGCGGCGGAACTCCCCTACCTTGCGGACGCGGAACTGCAACCCATCCCCAGCATCTGGGGCCACCGTGCCGGCAACCCGAACGGCATCCCGGCGGACACCGCGTTCTTGCGTGATGCAGTCAGGCGGTGGATGGGGCAGGGGCCCTAGCGCAGATAGCCTTGCGCCAGTGCGCGCCCGCCGCCGCCAATACCAGGCGCATCAGGCCGCCACCATCGCCATCGCGGGCCGGCGCTCCCGCCAGGGCGTCGCCGCTTCGTAGGCGTGGCCTACGCGCAGCACGGTCGTCTCGTCGAACATGCGGCCGGAGAGTTGCAGGGCGAGCGGCAGTCCCTCCAAGCTGTAGCCGCAGCAGAGCGACAGCGCCGGCTGCCCCGTGATGTTGAACGGCGTGGTGATCGGCGCACGGGTGCGCCACGGCCCGTCCTCCACATCCTCGATCAGCGGTGCCGGCGTCGGGATGGCGCAGCTCGCCAGCACGTTCACCCGGCCGAGCACGGCGGCGACGGCGGCGTTCAGTTCCCGCCGCAGGCGCTGCGCCTGCACGTAGTCCGCCGCCGTGACGAAGGCGCCCAGGCTGAGCCGTTCGCGCGTCACGCGTGCATACAGCTCGGGCCGGGTGCGCAGGTCCTGCTCGTGGATGCTGAACGATTCGGACCCGCTGATCGCGCGGGCACAGGCCTGGAACAACGCCAGCGGCGGCAGCTCGACCTCGACCACCTCCATGCCCAGCTTCGCCAGCACCTCGACCGCCGCATCCAGCCCGGCCACCATCGCCGGGTCAGCGGTCTCGCTCAGCGCGCGCACGTAGCCGAGCTTCAGCCCCGCCACGTCCCCGGTGAGCGCGGCCCCGTAGTCGGGCACTGGCAGGTCGCTGCTGCCGGGGTCCTGCGGATCATGCCCGGCCAGCACCTGCAGCGCGATGGCGCAATCCTCCACCGTCCAGGCCAGCGGCCCCACATGGTCCAGGCTGAACGACAGCGCGGCGGGACACGCGCCCGTAGCTCGGCTTCAGCCCGGCGATGCCGCAATAGGCCGCGGGCAGGCGGATCGAGCCGCCGGTGTCCGTGCCCAGGGCCAGCGGCAGCATGCCGGACGCCACCGCGGCGCCGGAGCCGGAGGAGGAGCCGCCGGTGAAGCGCCGCCGGTCCCACGGGTTGCGCGCCGGCGGGAACGGCAGGTCGAAGGCCGGGCCGCCGGTGGCGAACTCGTGCGTGGCCAGCTTGCCGACCAGCACGCCCCCGGCTGCCGCGAGCCGCCGTGCCACTTCTGCATCCTGCGCGGGGACCCGGTCGAGATGGATGCGGGAGTGGCACGTGGTCCGGATGCCGGCGGTGTCGATGATGTCCTTCAGGCCGAACGGGATGCCGTGCAGCGGGCCGCGGCGCTGCCCGGCGGCGATCTCCTTGTCCGCTTGCACGGCCGCGTCCATCGCCTGCTCCGCCCGCAGGCAGATCACGGCGTCGATGGCGGGGTTGTCCCGTTCGATGCGGCCGAGGCACTGCCCGGTCAGCGCCACCGAAGTGAGCGTGCCGGACGCGATCGCGCGGGACGCCTCGGCGAGAGTGAGGATGCCGCTCATGCCGGCTGCCCCGGCTCCGTCCCGGCGGGTGGGGGTGCGATGAAGGCCGGCTCGGTGCTGTAGGTGTAAGGCTTGTGCAGCGTTGCGAGCAGGGTGCGGAGCGACTTGAACGCCTCGAACATCGCGCCGTCGCGGTCCGCCGGGATGGTGATCCCCGCGCGTGCCGCCATGACGGTGAACTCCACTCGCAGATCAGGTTCGCTCATCGCTGTCTCCTCCCGTGCCCGCTCCCCGAGCCTCTCGGCACGCGCCCGGAGTTCACAGCGTGCTCCGCCCTGGCGCAACGGAAATAGGGCAGGGCGCCCGGCCCAAATCGGGTCGCAAAGCGGCTTCTGATCCCGCGACAGGCAGGCGCCGCCAGCGTGCCGCTAAATGCGTCAGCAGAGCTGCAATAGATCGTGGGCAGTTCGGCCGGCAGACGGGAGGCATGGGGGGGTGCGGCCTAGCGCACCTCCGGCACCTTGTACCAGACCCAGACGAGGTTTGCCGTCAGCAGGATGGCCGTGATCAGGAACACCCAGCGCAGACCCAGCGTCGCCGCGATCATGCCACCCGAAAGCGGGCCCAGCGACTGCCCCAGGAACATGGCCGAGGCGGTGACGCCGTAGACCGTGCCGCGGTCACCCGGCGGTGCCAGCCGGCCGACCAGCGCGTTGGCGGTGGGCAGGATGCCGCCGACGAACAGGCCGAGGGCGAACCGTGTGGCCACGAAGCTCCAGTAGTTCGGCACGAAGGCCTGCGGCACGCTGGCCAGGGCGGCGCCGGCCAGCGCGATCAGCAGCACGCGGCGGTAGCCCAGCACGTCCGACCGGCGGCCCAGGAAGGGGGAGGCGATCAGGTCGGCGATGCCGGTGACGGAGAAGGCGAACCCGCCCAGCGTCGCCAGCGCCGACACCGGGCCCAGCAGCTCCTTGACGTAGAGTGTCACCACCGGCTGCACCGCCTGCACCCCGAACTGCGCCAGCAGCAGCACGACGAACAGGGGCAGCAGCCCCGGCGAGCGTGACAGGATCGCGAAGCTCTGCAGCAGGCTCGCCTTGCGGGCGCCGCCCGTGGGCGGGGTGAACCGCTCCTTGACCAACACCAGCGCCAGCACGCCACACAGGCCGCAGATCACCGCGGTGACCACGAACGGCGCCCGGTAGGACCCGGTGACGTCGGCGACGAAGCCGCCCAGCAACGGCCCGATCAGCGCGCCGACCAGCTGCCCCGTGCTGAGCCAGCCGAGCGAGTAGCCCAGCTGGCGCGGCGGCACCTGGCTGGCCACCAGCGAGATCGTCGCCGCGTTGAACCCGGCGAACACCCCCATCAACGCGCGCAGCCCGGCGAACTGCCACACGTTGGTCACCAGGCTCATCAGCCCGATGAACAGCGCGATGGCGAAGCAGGAGCGGAGCACCATCAGCTTGCGCCCGCGCCGGTCCGCCACCCGGCCCCACAGCGGCGAGGCGAAGGCCGCGACGAGCGGCGTGACGGCCGCAAGCACCCCCGCCCACAAATCGATCTGCGACGGCAGCCGGACGCCCAGCTGCGGCAGGAACAGCGGCATCACCGGGCTGAGCACGGTGAAACCCATGTTCATGCCCAGCTGGATGCCCAGCATCACGAACAG
The DNA here is from genome assembly GCA_964235545.1 of uncultured Acetobacteraceae bacterium. Lineage (GTDB taxonomy): Bacteria > Pseudomonadota > Alphaproteobacteria > Acetobacterales > Acetobacteraceae > LMUY01. The sequence continues at coordinate 13,015 of CAXSEG010000015.1, read as the reverse complement.
CGTCCGCTGCCAGTCGGGCGCGGCGATGGCGGTTCCGGGCGGCTCTGCCGGGAAAGGGGACGGTGCGGACGGGTGCGGGCTGTCGGGCCCGCCAGCAGGAGCGTTCATCGCCCTGAACTCCCCCCGGGCGCGCGGAAAGTAAAGCCGCGTGACGTGCCTGGGCCGGCCCTGTGCCGCGTCAATACGCCAACAGGTTGTCGCGGAACAGCGAGTGCTCGTAGCGGGTCCGCACGGCGCCCAGGCGTTGCAGCTCGGGGATCAGCCCGTCGGTGATCTCCGTCACGTAGCGCCGGGTCAGCTCGCCGTTCATGATCAGGAAGCCGTCGCCGCCGATCTCGTCCATCATCTCGCACAGCCGCGCCGCCACCTCGGCTGGGGTGCCGTTCAGGTCCAGATCCGCCGTCTGCCGGCCGGACCCGGCGATCTCCCGCAGGGTGCGCCCGGCATAGGCGGCGGCGAGGGTGCGGTGGCCGTTCGAATCCAGCTCCGGCAGCGGCTCGTCCAGCTCGTATTTTGAGAAGTCGATCCCGGTCAGCCGCGAGGAGGAGGCGAGGTGCCACTCGATGAAGGCGGCGGCGTCGGCCTTCTGCGCCTCGCGCCGGGCCTGGGCGGAGTCGTGGAACTCGTCGACGATGGGTGCGATCAGGAACAGCACCTTGATGCTGTTCGGGTCGCGTCCAGACGCCGTGGCCCGCGCCCTTATGTCCTCGCGGAACGCCTTCATCCCGGCCACGCTGCCGGCGGAGCCGATGATGGTGTCGGCCCAGCGCGCCGCGAAGCTGCGCCCGCGCGGCGAGCCGCCGGCCTGGCAGATCACCGGGTGGCCCTGCGGCGAGCGCGGGGCGGAGAGCGGACCGCGGGTGCTGAAATACTTGCCCTCGTAATGCACGGGGTGGACCTTCGCCGGGTCGGCGAACACCGCACGCTCGCGGTCGATGACCATGGCGTCCGGCTCCCATGAATCCCACAGCCGGGTCACCGCCTCGCAGTAATCGTCCGCCATGTCGTAGCGTTCGTCATGCTCGAATTGGCCCTTGAGCCCGTAATTCTGTGCCCCGCCATCGTTGCTGCCGGTGACCAGGTTCCAGCCGGCACGCCCGTTGCTGACATGGTCCAGCGTGTTGGTCAGCCGCGCCATCCGGAACGGGTGGTATTCGAAGGTCGCCAGCGTGGTGACGATGCCGAGATGCTTGGTGGCCGCGATCATGAACGGCGCCAGCACCGCCGGGTCCAGCTTCGGCGAGTCGACGGCGAGCCGCACATAGGTGTCGTGGGAGTTCTTGTAGGTGTAGGGGATGTTCGAGGAATCCTCGATCATGATGTAGTCGAAGCAGGCCCGTTCCATCGCGCGCGCCAGGTCCACGAACAGGTCGGGCTTGATCCAGTCCTGCGGGTTCGGCCCGCCCCATGGCAGGCGCCACGCCTTCGGCCCGTAGCCGCGGGAAACGAACCAGGCCATGTGGAAGGGTTTCTTCGCCATCGGGTGATCCTCGTCGAGTGGGCGCCGGGGGCGATGCAAGAGGGATGCCTTACACCTAACTCCCCCTGCCTTGTGGGAGGGGGCCGGGGGAAGAGGCCACGCGCGAGATCCATGCCGGTTGTGATTGACACGGCTGGCCGTGTGCGATGGCCCCCCTCCCCTACCCCCTCCCGCAAGGGGAGGGGGATCTCATCTTCGGCCCCTGGCACGTCCATTGCTACGCTGTGGCCATGCGCACCGCACTCGCCTCGGTCGTCCTCAGCATCCTCCTCGCCGCAAGCGCCCGGCCGGTGGCGGCGCAGGCGCTCACGCAGCTGCTGTATCTGGCCGAAGACGTGCCGGTCAGCCTCGATCCCGACGGCCCGTCCTCCGTGGTCAATACGACGCAGGTCGGCCGCATCAACATGACGGAGCCGCTGGTCGCCAACCCGATCGCCAGCCGCAACGAGGACGGGATCGGCATCCCGGATTTCACCCGCGTCGAGGGCCGGCTGGCGGAGAGCTGGGAGTTCGACCAGGCGAGCGAGACCTGGACGCTGCATCTGCGCCACGGCGTGGTCGGCTGTTCCGGCAACGAGTTCACCGCGGAGGACGTAGCCTACACCCTCGCGCGGGCAAAATCGGTCAGCGGGACCACGGCGACCGCCTGGTTCGCCGCCTCCGTCGCGGGGATCAAGGGGTTCGACTCCGCCGTGTTCAAGCCCGGCGCCGACAAGTCGCTGGGTGACGCGCTGACCGTCGTGGACCCCTATACGGTCCGCATCAAGCAAAGCGGGCCGAAGGCGTTCTTCCTGCTCGGGCTCGGCCTGCACCCGATTTATATCTTCGACGCCAAGGCGATGCAGGCGCACGCGACCGAGCAGGACCCCTGGTCCCACACCTACGCCAATACCGAGACCATCCCGGGCTACGGCCCCTATTGCCTCGAGCGCTGGACCAAGGGCGACGAGTTCGTGGTCCGCGCCAACCCGCATTACTACCGCGGCAAGCCGGCGATCGATCGGGTCGTGATGAAGAAGGTGCCGCAAAGCTCCAACCGCGTCGTTACGCTCCGCTCGGGCCTGGCGGGGCTGATACAGGGGCTGACGCCGCGGGAATATGCCGGGCTGAAGGGCGCCCGTGGCGTGTCGGTGGGCGGTGTGTATGGCAATGAGAGCCTGTTCATCGCACCCAACTTCAAGTCGCCGATCTGGGGCAACAGGGCTTTGCGCGAAGCCCTGGCCTACGCGATCGACTACGACCAGGTGCTCGCCACCGGCTATCTCGGCAGTGCGCGGCGCTGGGAGGGGCTGATCCCCAGCTCCTTCCCGGGTGCCACCAAGACGATGACGCAGTACCACTTCGACCCGGCGCGCGCTCGCCAGTTGCTGGCGCAGGCCGGCTTTCCCGACGGCGCCGGGCTCGAGGCGCACCCCGAGGACATGAAGCTCACCTACGCCGCGGAGCGGGAGGCGATCCTCGGGCCGATCGCGGTCGTGCTGCAGACCTCGATGCGCGCGGCCGGCTTCCCCATCGTGCTGGACCCGATGTCGCAGTCCCAGATGGCCAGCCGCCGCATGGTCAGCCGCGACCTGCCGCTGGCGCTGAGCGACATCGACAAGGCGGTCGCGGTCGACTCCATCTACGCGGTGAACCTGTATTTCCTGCGGCGGGACCTCGGTGGCGTCACCAATAGCAACAACTACGACAACCCGCAGATCGACGACATGCTGCCGGCCGCCCGCGCGTCGTTCTCGGCCGACGATCGCATGGCGGCGGCCAAGGCGATGCAGGACATCATTGCGGCCGACCTGGTTTGGATCCCGATCGCCGAGACCAAGACGCAATGGGCCTACACCGCCAAGCTCTCGGGGCTGAACTGGTATCCCGACAACTCGGTCCGTTGGTTCGACCTGACCCTGGCGAAATAGCGCATTGGGCGCCCGCCTCCGCTTCGTCCTGCGCCGGCTCGCGATCGGGGCGGTTCAGCTGGTGGTGCTGGTAATCGCCATCTTCTTCCTCATCCGGCTGCTGCCGGCGGACCCGGCGGCCCGGCTGGTCGGCCTCAACGCCTCGCCTGAGACGCTGGCCGCGGCGCGCCACTCCCTCGGCCTGGACCAGCCCTTGCTCGTGCAGCTGCTGCACTATCTCGGCCTCTCCGGGCCCGGCGGGCTGCTGCAGGGTAATCTCGGCACCGCCTGGACCAGCGGCGCCCCCGTGCTGACCGAGATCCGCCAAAGCCTGCCGATCACGGTCGAGCTGATCACACTGAGCTTCCTGGCCGCCTTCCTGGTCGCGTTCCCGATCGGCATGCTGTGCGCCACCCGCCCCGGCGGTCTGGGGGACCGGGCCACCTTCGTCTTCTCCCTGTTCGCCGGGTCGCAGCCGGAGTTCTGGTGGGGGGTGCTGTTCGTCTACGTGTTCTTCTACCAGCTGGGCGTGGTGCCGCCGCCGCTCGGCCGGCTGGACCCGCTCTCCGACCCGCCGCCGGCCGTCACCGGGTTCATCACCGTCGACTCCCTGCTGGCCTGGAACATCCCCGCCTTGCTCGACGGCCTGCACCATTTGGCGCTGCCGGTGGCGACCAAGGCATTCGTGCTCTCCGGGCCGCTGATCAAGATGATCCGGCAGAACATGGTCCGTGCCCTCGCCTCCGACTACATCCTCTACGCCGAGAGCTGCGGCCTGCCGCGCAAGCTGATCGCGCGCTACGCCCTGCGCAACGCCCTGGCCCCGACCCTGACGCTGGTCGGCGTGCTGTACGGCTACGTGCTGGGCGGTGCCGTACTGATCGAGACGATCTTCTCGCTCGGCGGCATCGGCCAATACGCGGTGACCGCCGTGCTGAACATCGACTACCCGGCGATCGAGGGCGTCGTGCTGGTCATCACCGCCGTCTCCCTGGTCGTCTACCTGATGCTGGACGTGCTGCAGGTGATGGTCGATCCCCGCGTGGCCGAATGATCGCCGCACGTGCAGCGGGCAGGCGGCGGCCGGACCCCATGCTGCTGATCGGCACCGTCGTCGTCGCGGCGGCGTTGCTGCTCGCGCTCGCCAGCCCCGTCCTGGTGCCGTTCCCGCCCGACCTCGCCACCCCCGACATCGACCTGCCGCCACCCGACCTCGCCGCCATCCCCGGCCTGCTGCTCGCCGTCCTCACCGGCCGGCTGCCGGTGCCGGTGCACTGGTTCGGCACCGACGACGCCGGGCTCGACGTGTTCTCCCGCGTGCTGACGGCGCCGCGCACGGACCTGGTCATCGCCGTCTCGGCCAACCTGATCTCCCTGCTGCTCGGCACGGGGCTGGGCCTGCTGTGCGGCTACTTCCGCGGCTGGCTGGCTGAGCTCGTGCTGCGCGCGTCGGACCTGCTGCAATCCTTCCCCATCCTGATCTCCGGCATGATCCTGGTGGCCCTGGCGGGACGCAACGCCGGCAATATCATCCTGGCGCTGGGCCTGCTCTACACGCCGATCTATGTCCGCCTCGCCCGGGTGGAGGTGCTGACCCAGCGGGCCCGCGGCTATGTCGAGGCATCGCGTGCCATCGGCCTGCGGGAAGGCCTGATCGCGGTGCGGCACGTGCTGCCGAACTCGCTGGCGCCGTCGCTGATCCAAGCCTCGGTGATGATCGGCTTCGGCATCCTGACCACGGCCGGGCTGAGCTTCGTCGGCGCCGGGGTGCGGCCGCCGACGCCGGAATGGGGGCTGATGATCTCGGGCGGGGTGAACGACCTGATCCAGGGGCAATGGTGGCCCTCGGTGTTCCCCGGCGTCGCCATCTCGCTGACCGTGTTCGGGTTCGCCGCCCTGGGGAACGGGCTGGAGCGGCTTTATGCCCGATGATGCTGCCTTGGCGGTGACGCGAGCGGGCCCGGTGGTCGCGGCGTCCGGCGTGACCATCGCGTATCCGGGTGCCGGCGGGGAGACGGTCGCCTTGCGCGACTTCTCGCTGGCGATCGGGCCCGGTGAGATCGTGGGCCTGATCGGCGAGGCGGCCTGCGGCAAGACCACCGCGGCGCTGGCCATGCTGGGCCTGGTGCGCCCGCCCGGCTACGCCGTCGGCGGTCACGTGGTGATGGACGGCCAGGACCTGCTGCATCTGCCACGCGACGCACTGCGGGTGCTGCGCGGGCGGGATATCGGCCTGATCGTGCAGAGCCCGCGCAGCGCGCTGAACCCGCTGCTGCCGATCGGGACACAGATCGCGACGGTGTACCGCGCCCACAACCGCGTCGGCCGCAAAGCCGCCCGGCAGCACGCCGTCGCCATGCTGAAGTGCGTCGGCATCAACGACCCGGAGCGCCGCTTCCACGCCTACCCGCACGAGATCAGCGGCGGCATGGCGCAGCGCGTGCTGATCGCCATCGCGCTCAGCTCCCAGCCGCGCCTGCTGGTGGCGGACGAGCCGACGAGCGGGCTGGACGTGACGATCCAGGCCGGCTTCCTCGACCGGCTCTGGCATGCCACGCGGGCCACCGGCTCGGCCGTGCTGCTTGTGACGCAGGATCTCGGCGTGATCGCGAATTACTGTGACCGCCTGCTGGTCATGCAGGACGGCGCGGTGATCGAGGAGAGTGACGTCGCCAGGTTCTTCCGCGGGCCGCAGCACGCCTATAGCCGGTCGATCCTGCGCATGCAGGACGAGCGTGGGGCAGGGCGCACCCCGGCACCGGTCGCGGACGGCAAGCCGTTGCTGGAGGTGCACGACCTGGTCAAGCGCTACCGCCTGCGCCGCGGCCGCTCCATGCTGCAGGCGGTCGGTGGCGTGTCGCTCGAGATCCGCCGGGGGGAGACGCTGGGCCTGGTCGGGGAGAGCGGGTCCGGCAAGACCACGGTCGGGCGCTGCCTGCTGGGCCTGGTGCCGGCCGACCGGGGCCGGCTGGTGTTCCAGGGCCAGGCGATCGACCTTGCCCACGGGCTGCCGCGCGCGCTGCGACCGAGGATGCAGATCGTGTTCCAGGACCCGTATGACAGCCTGGACCCGCGCTGGACCGCTGCCGACGCACTGGCCGAGCCGCTCGACCTGCACACGGGCCTGCGCGGCCCGGCGCGTGCCGCCCGCATTGCCGAGCTGCTGGCCCTGGTGGGGCTGGAGCCGGCGGCGGCGCAGGCCCGCCCCCGCATGCTGAGCGCCGGGCAGCAGCAGCGGCTCGGCATCGCCCGCGCCCTGGCCTGCGAGCCCGACCTGATCGTGCTGGACGAGCCGACCTCCGCCCTGGCCCCGGTGGCGCGCACCGCGATCATCCTGCTGCTTCGCGCGCTGCAGCAGCGGTTGAACATCGCCTACCTGTTCATCTCGCACGACCTGGCGACGGTGCGGCACCTGAGCCACCGCGTGGCGGTGATGTATCTAAGCCAGATCGTCGAAGTGGGTGACCGCGACCAGATCTTCGCGGCCCCGGCACATCCCTACACCCGCGCCCTGCTGGCCGCCCACCTCGACACCGACCCCAGCCGCCGCCGCCCCGAGCACCCGCCCGGTGTGCGCTTGCAGGGGGAGATCCCAAGCCCGGTGGACCTGCCGCCAGGTTGCTACCTCGCCGGCCGCTGCCCGGAGGCGGTGGCCCGGTGTGCCGCGGAGCCGCAGGCGTTGCGGGCGTTGGAGGACGGGCAGCTGGTGCGTTGCTGGCGGGCGGGATCGGGTGACGTCGTTCGCGTGGACGACTCGAGCCTGAAGAATGCTAGACTGGCACCATGAACATCGGCCTTCGCAAGCCCATGACGGTCGACCACTTTCTAGTCTGGGAGGAGCGGCAGGAGCTGCGTTACGAGTTCGACGGATTTCAGCCACGCGCCATGACCGGCGGAACTGCCGCCCACTCGGCCATCCAGCGCAACCTGATCATAGCGCTCGGCAATCGCCTGCGGGATAGCTCCTGCCAGCCTTACGGGAGCGAGCTGAAAATCAGGGTGGCCGAGCGTATCCGCTATCCCGAGGCTTTCGTCGTGTGCACGCCGGTCCCACCACGCAGCAAGGTGGTGACCGATCCCGTGGTCATCTTCGAAGTCGTCAGCGAGAGCAGCGTGACGACCGACTTCGTCACCAAGAACGCAGAATATCGGGCGACCCCGTCCGTGCAACGCTACGTCGTACTCCAGCAGACCAAAGCCGCGGCCGCAGCATTCTCCCGCAAGGGCGATGACTGGGTGAGCGACCTGCTCGCCGGCGATGATGCCGTGCTCCGCATGCCCGAGATCGGCATCGACATCCCCCTGTTGGAGATCTACCGGCGTGTGGAGTTTGAGGCTGAGCCGGGAGAGGTCGAGGACACGCCCACCCGATAGTCAGCAAGTCCTTACCACAAAACAAAGAGGCCTCTCCCTCTCCCGTGAAGGATGGGAGAGGGAGAAGGCTCGACCGAAGCTTTAATGGGACGCCAGCCGCCGTCGCTCGCGCTCCGCCACGTACCGGTTCAGATGCGGCCTGAATCCAAAATTCTATCGCAAAGTCGCGCCCTCGTACGCCGTGCGGAACCGCCCCCGCCGTTGCAGCTCAGGCGTTATGAAGCGGATGAATCCTCGAAGCCCCGGGAAGCTGGTTCGGCGTGCTGTTGAAACCGTCGCGCCCAGTCCCCGCATCGACATCCCCAGCTTCATCTGACGCTTGCCATGGTGGTCTCCTGTTGAGGGTGCCTAACGAGGGTCGGGGCTCTGCGCCAAACCCCGCCAAAGGACAGTCGTCCTCTGGACACCTCGGGTTTGGCATCATGCAGCGGACCAGCCTGCGTCGGCCAGCCCTAGCAGCTGGTCGGGCGAGAGGCCCTTCAGGCCCAAAGCTGGCAGGATATCGTTCTCGCCCGCCAGGTCGCGGCCATACAGGGCGGATAGCGTCAGCAACCCCGCCTCGTGCAGCGCCGCCGGCCGCCCGCACAGCCGGCCGAGCAACGCCGTGGCATGCAGGCCGAACGGCGCGTCCTCCAGCACGTAGCGGGTGTCCGTCGTGGCCGGCGCCGCCGGGTCGTTGCCGCGTTCGGCGAGGGCGCGGGCCATCTCGCCCAGCGGCGCCTCGGGCACGTGGAACGACAGGTGGAAATGCTGCCGCAGCGTGCGAACGGGCACGCCGAAACCTGCCGCGATGGCCAGCCGCTCGGCGTCCAGCGCCTCCATCAGCCGGCCGACGGAGGCGGTGATGTTGGTATTCTGGAACCACGCCTCGCCACGCTCGATGCGGGTGAAGTTGCACAGCGCGATGGCCAGGTGGTTCTGCGGGTTGACGTTGCTGAGTGCGACCGCCATCAGCCCGGCGCGCGCGCGGAACCGGTCGCCGAACAGGGCGCGGCACCGGGCCAGCATGGCGTCCGCGTCACGGCCCGGCACGGTCGCGACATCCACCTCCGCCCGCACGCTGGACACGCGCACCGCGTCCGGTGCCGTGCGGCGGCCGCTGACGGCAGTGGTGCCCCAGGCGACGATCGGCACGGCCACGCCTAGGTCGGCCAGTAGCTTGGACAGGTACAACGCCGCGAAGGAGAGGTGCCCGCTGATCAGCACCGCCTGGCCGGGCCGCAGCGCCCCGGCCAGCGCCCCCAGCACTGCCCGGTAGCCCGGCGCCGGCACCGCCACCAGCACCGCATCCGCCCCCGCCACCGCTTCGGCACAGGTTTCCACCACGCTGACCTGCGCCGTCAGCGGCAACGCCCCTTCCGCATGCAGCATCATGGGTCTCGCACCGGTGCTTCCGGTCGGGGACCACAACACCGGGTCGTAGCCGCGCGAGGCAAGCAGGGCCGCGCTGCCCAACCCGACAGCCCCCATCCCCAGGATCGCGACGCGCTTGGCTGGCTTGACACTCATGCCGGCATAGGAGCGCGCCGCCGGTCAGGCGTCAAAGGCCGCACCACCACGTCCCCGTCCTGCTAACCCCCGGCTCCTACACAACCTACCGCGGCAACCAATCCCTCGTAGGGTGGAGGCGCTTTGGCACACCACCACCACGCGCACGAAGGTGGGATGCCAAAACACCCGCCACGGACGGAGAGCACGCACGATGCGCCTGAACCACGTCGCCAACCGCCTCGACAACGGCCAGTTCGAGGCCGCCGTCATGATGTTCACAACCTGCCTGGGCTTCCGTGTGCTGCGCCGGACCGAACGGTCCATCTGGCTGCGTCAGCCCGGTGCCACCGTCGACTTGCAGTTCAGCCGGAGCAGCACGGCCGCGCGCGACGCGGACAAGAAGCGGTCCCAGGTCTCGTTCCTGAGCGACACGCCGCGGGCCGACCTGGAGCGGCTGGCGGCGTGGCTGGCCGGGCGCGGCGTGGCAGCCGAGGTCGGCGGTTATTCCGACCGCGAGTTCTACCTGGACGCCCCGACGGTGTTCGTGGACTTCGTGATCGAGGCGATGTTGCCGGAGCTTGCCGATTACGGCCCCGAGTAGCAAAGCCTCTGAAACTCCGCCCGCACTGTGAAGCGGCTCACCCCGAAAGTGGCACTGTCGCGCGCATCCAGGCGGGCCTGCGTGTGCGGGACGCCGTGGATGCCAGGGTCAAGCCCTGGCGTGACGATATCGGACGGTCAGGCCAGGCGCTTCTCCAAGGCTTCGTTGATCAGCGCCGGATTGCCCTTGCCGCCCGTCGCCTTCATCACCTGGCCGACGAAGAAGCCGAACAGCTTCACCTTGCCCGCGCGATACTGGGCCACCTTGTCGCCGTTGGCCGCGACCACCGCCTCGATCGCGGCGTCGATCGGACCCGTGTCCGTCACCTGCCGTAAGCCGCGCGCCTCTACGATGGCGCCGGGCGCCTCGCCGGTTTCCACCATCGCCGCGAACACGTCCTTGGCGATGCGACCATTGATCGTGCCGTCCGCCATCAGGTCCAGCATCTCGCCAAGCGCCGCGGCGCGCACCGGCGAGCCCTCGATGCTGCGGCCGGAGCGGTTCAGTGCCGCGAACAGGTCACCCATCACCCAGTTCGCCGCCGCCTTCGCGTCGCGCCCGTGCGCCACCGTCTCGTAAAACGCCGCCGTCGCTTGCTCCGCCACCAGCACGCCCGAATCGTAGCGGGATAACCCGTATTCGCTCACGAACCGCGCCTGTTTGGCGTCCGGCAGCTCCGGCAGTCTGGCACGCAGCCCGTCCACCCAGGCATCGTCCAGCACCAGCGGCAGCAGGTCCGGATCGGGGAAGTAGCGGTAATCATGCGCGTCCTCCTTGGACCGCATGGACCGGGTCTCGCCGCGTACGCTGTCGTACAGCCGTGTCTCCTGCGCCACCTCCCCGCCATCCTCCCAGACGCCGATCTGCCGGCGCGCCTCCACCTCTACGGCGTGCATCACGAAGCGGATCGAGCTCACGTTCTTCACCTCGCACCGGGTGCGGAACGGCTCGCCGTGCTTGCGGACGGAGACGTTCACGTCCGCCCGCATGGATCCCTCCTCCATGTTCCCGTCGCAGGTGCCGAGGTAGCGCAGGATGGAGCGCAGCTTACGCAGATACGCCCCCGCCTCGTCCGGCGAGCGGATGTCCGGCTCGGAGACGATTTCCATCAGGGCGATGCCGGAGCGGTTGAGGTCGATGAAGGACTGCGACGGATCCTGGTCGTGCAGCGACTTGCCGGCATCCTGCTCCAGGTGCAGCCGCGTCACGCCGATGCGCCGCGCAGTGCCCTCCACCTCCAGATCCACGTGCCCGGCGCCTACGATCGGGTGATACAGTTGGCTGATCTGGTAGCCCTGCGGCAGGTCGGCGTAGAAGTAGTTCTTGCGGTCGAACCGGCTCACCAGGTTAATCTGCGCGTCCAGCCCGAGCCCGGTGCGCACCGCCTGCGCCACGCATTCCCGGTTGATCACCGGCAGCATCCCCGGGAACCCGGCGTCCACGAAGCTCACCTGGCTGTTCGGCTCGGCGCCGAACTCGGTCGAGGCGCCGGAGAACAGCTTGGCCTGGCTGGTCACCTGGGCGTGTACCTCTAGGCCGCAGACGATCTCCCAGTCGCCAGTCTCGCCGGGTAGCGTGTAGCTCATCGGATCCGCCCTTCCTCCGCGGCCGCGAACACCGCCGCCTGCTGCTCCTTGAGGAACGCCACCGGGTCGGCAACCTCGTAGTTCAGCGCGCAGGCAGCCTTGCAGAACCCGTCCAGCGTCGCCTGGTCCATGCCGCCATCCGCGAGGTGGCTCTGGCTGACCACGATCGCCGAGAGCATCGGCAGCCCCTTGCGGTGGCCGTGCTCGCACACTGCCAGCAAGTGCCTCGGCATGGTGACGTTGGCGCTGTTCCACTTCACGCCACTCTGCAACGCGACCGTCTTGTAGGTGATGAACTGCCGGTTGCGGGCCGCTTCGGCGATGATCTCGCCTGTCCGGTCCAGGCTGAGCCCGGACGCCGTGCGCTTGCCGAGTTCGGCCAGCGCCGCCTTGAACGACGGTGCCGCGGTTTTGCCGGCAATCTCGTGGTTGGTCAGGATCGTCTTGAGTGCGTCGACCGACTTGGCCGACAGGTCAACTGCCATGTATTTTCTCCCCTGCGCGCAATCTTGCCCGGGCGGTGAACCCGGCGGCTTGTTCGATGGCCGCGCCCACCGCGAACACCGTCTCCTCCTCGAATGGCCGCCCCATCACTTGCAACCCGAGCGGCAGCCCGGCGCCGTCCAACCCGGCGGGCACCGACAGCGCGGGGATTCCCGCGAGGTCGGCTGGCACGGTGAAGACGTCGTTCAGGTACATCGTCACCGGGTCCTGCACCGCGCCCTGGCCGAACGCGGCGTTGGGCGTGGTGGGCGTCAGCAGCGCGTCCACATCCCGGAACGCATCCGTGAAATCGCGCAGGATCAGCGCCCGCACCTTCTGCGCCCGCGTGTAGTAGGCATCATAATATCCGGCGGACAGCACGTAGGTGCCGATAAGGATGCGCCGGCGCACCTCCTCGCCGAAACCCTCGGCCCGGGTGCGCTCATACAAGTCGATCAGATCCGTCCCCTCCACCCGGTGGCCGAACCGCACGCCATCATAGCGGGCGAGGTTGGAGGAGGCTTCGGCCGGCGCGATGATGTAGTAGGCCGCCAAGCCGTATTTGGTGTGCGGCAGCGACACGTCCACCGTCACCGCCCCGGCCTCGCGCAGCCAGGCGAGGCCTTGTTCCCACAGTGCCGCGATCTCCGGGTTCATCCCGTCCTGCCGATATTCGAGCGGGACGCCGATGCGCAGGCCTTGCACGCCGCGTGCGCAAGCGGCGGTGAAGTCCGGCACGGAGCGCTCCGCGGAGGTGCTGTCCTTCGGGTCAAACCCGGCCATCGAGCCCAGCAGCAGCGCCGTATCCGCCACCGTGCGGGCGAACGGCCCCGGGTGATCCAGCGAGGACGCGAACGCCACCACGCCCCACCGGCTGCACCGTCCGTAAGTCGGCTTCATGCCGACGATGCCGCATAGCGAAGCAGGCTGCCGGATGGAGCCGCCGGTGTCCGTGCCGGTGGCGCCCATCGCGATCCCCGCCGCCACCGCCGCGGCCGAGCCGCCGGAGGAGCCGCCGGGCGCCAGGACCGTGCCCTCCGGCGACCACGGGTTGATCACCGTACCGAACGCGCTCGACTCGTTGGAGGAGCCCATGGCGAACTCGTCGAGG
>CAXSEG010000014.1:3147-26834 GCA_964235545.1 uncultured Acetobacteraceae bacterium | reverse complement strand
CCCGTACTGGCCCACAGCAGGCGCTGCGGCATCGCCCCGGCGGCGGCCAACGGCTTCCAGCGCTCGCTTGCGATCAGCGCCCGGTAATGCTGGTAGGCCATCTTGGCGTTGGCAATGGCAACTTTGCCGCGCAGGCGCTTCAGTGTCTCGACGTCCGAGCCGCCGACCTTGATTCGCTCGTCGATCTGCTTGTCGATCTGCGAGTCGATGCGGCTGACGAAGAAGCTGGCCACGCTCGCCACCCGGCTGACATCGCCCCCGGCGGACTTGAAGTTCTCCAGCCCGGCGATGAAGGCTTCTGCCACGTCCTTGTAGGCTTGCTCACTGAACAGCAGCGTCACGTTGATGTTCATGCCCTCGCTGATCAGGGTCTTAATCGCCGGCGTGCCCTGATCGGTGCCCGGCACCTTGACCATCAGGTTGTCGCGCCCGACCGCTTTCCACAGCCGCCGCGCCTCAGCGATGGTGTCGTCCGTATACAAAGCGAGATAAGGCGAGACTTCGAGCGATACGTAGCCGTCCACCCTGTTGGTCGCATCATACACCGGGCGCAGCAGATCGGCCGCATGCTGGATGTCGGTGATCGCCAACTGCTCGTAGATGCTCTGCGCGTCCACGTCACCCCTGGCCGCCAGCTCCTTGAACCCGGCGTCGTAATGGTCGCCGTGGCCCATCGCCTTCTCGAAGATGGACGGGTTGGAGGTCATGCCCTTCAGCCCGTCCCTCGCGATCATCTCCTGTAACCTGCCATCGGCCAGGAACTGCCGCTCAATGAAGTCGAGCCACGGCGACTGGCCGAACTGCTCGAGGGACTTCAGCGGGTTCGCCGTCTCGGTCTGCATGTCCATGGTCCGGATCTCCGCTAAATACGCTTGGCTTGCTTGCGGGCTTCCTCGAGCACGGCTTCCGGTGTGAAGCCGTATTGCTTCTGCAATGCCGCCAACGGGGCGGAGGCGCCGAAGCTGTGCATGCCGATCATTCCGCCACCCATTCCGATGTAGCGGTCCCAGCCCAGCGTCGCCGCCTGCTCGACAGCGAGGCGGCCCTTGACGGACGGTGGCAGCACCTCGTCCCGATAAGACTGGTCCTGGTGCTCGAACAGCTCCCAGCAGGGCATCGACACGACACGGGCCTTCACGCCTTCCGCAACGAGCGCCTCGTAGGCACCCATGCAGAGCGACAGCTCGGACCCGGTCGCCATCAGGATCACCTGCGGCGTGCCCTCGCAATCACCAACGATATAGGCACCCCTGGCCACCCCAGCAGCAGAGGCGTATTTCGCCCGGTCAATCGTAGGCAGCGCCTGGCGGCTGAGGGCGAGTGCCGCCGGACGCTTGTCCAGCTTCATGACGACGCGCCAGGTCTCCGCAACCTCGTTGGCATCGGCTGGGCGGAATGTGAACATTCCGGGAATCGCGCGCAGGGTGACCAGCTGCTCGATCGGCTGATGCGTTGGCCCATCCTCCCCCACGCCGATGCTGTCATGGGTGAAAATGTAGATCACCGGCAACTCCATGATAGCGGAGAGCCGGATCGGCGCCTTCATATAGTCCGAGAAGATCAGGAAGCCACTGCCATAGGCGCGCAAGCCGGATAGCGCCATGCCATTCACGGCCGACCCCATGACGTGCTCGCGGATACCGAAATGGAAGTTCCGCCCGCCGTAATTATCCGCCTCGAACGACCCGGCGCCGTCGAACGTCAGGTTGGACTTGGTGGAGGGCGCGAGGTCGGCGGCGCCTCCCAACAGCCAAGGCACGTTCCTGGCGATCGCGTTCAACACCTTCTGCGACGAATCGCGGGAGGCGACGCCCTTCGCATCGGCGGGGAATACTGGGATGTCCCTATCCCACCCCTCCGGCAACTCGTGCCGGTCGATTAGGTCGAGCTCTTTCGCCAGTTCCGGGTAAGCCTCCCGGTAACGGGTGAGCAGGTCCATCCATTCGTGCCGGCCCTTGCTGCCGCGCGCACCCATCACTTCGGCAAAACGCTGGTGCACGCCGTCCGGTACCAGGAACTGCGCGTCCTCCGGCCAGCCGTAGGAGCGCTTTGCTCCCCGGATCTCCTCATCGCCTAGCGGCTCGCCGTGTGCCTCGCGCGTACCTGCCTTCTTGGGCGCGCCGTAGCCGATGATGCTGTGCACCACGATGATGGTGGGCCCTGTCGTGACCGCCTTGGCATCGTCCAGCGCCTTGGCGACCACCGCCGTGTCGTTCGCGTCCGCCACGTGGATCACGTGCCAGCCCATGGCCGCCAACCGCGCGCCAACATCGTCGCCGAAGGTAAGGTTGGTCGCACCCTCGATAGTGATGTGGTTGCTGTCATAGATCCAGGTGAGGTTGCCGAGCTTGAGATGCCCGGCCAAGGACGCGGCCTCGTTGGAAACGCCCTCCATCATGCAGCCGTCACCGGCAAGCGCGTAGACGTGGTAGTCGAACATGGCAAAGCCGGGCTTGTTGTAACGCGCCGCCATCCAGCGTTGCGCGATCGCCATGCCGACGCTGTTGGAAACGCCTTGTGCCAACGGCCCCGTCGTCGTCTCGACACCGGCCGTCAGCCGGTATTCCGGATGGCCCGGCGTGACGCTCGACAGCTGCCGGAACTGCTTGATGTCATCCAGCGTGACCGCATACGGGCCCTTGTCCGCGTGCTCCGGGTCAGAGGCGACCTTGGCCAAATGCAGCAAGCCGTAGAGCAGCATCGAGGCATGGCCGACCGAGAGCACAAAGCGGTCACGGTTAGGCCAATGCGGGTCCGCCGGGTCATAGCGAAGGGCATGCTGCCACAGCGTATAGCCAACGGGTGCCATACCCATGGGCGTGCCGGGATGGCCCGACTTCGCCTTCTGCACAGCATCCATCGCCAGGGTGCGCAGCGTGTTGATGGCAACTTGGTCGATGTCACCTCGGGGCATGGTGGCGGTGGAGATAGTGGTTACCGGCTGGTCCATTGCAAAAACCCCAGGTTTGCGGCCACGGCTCCGCGCGCCACATCTCCGGGCGGCCGGTAGCGCCGTTGCGTCCGGCGAGCCATTATGTCGAACGCTGGACTTAAAGCGTCGAGGTGAAGGCGGGTTCGACGACACCTTTGTTTATTTCGGCATTCTCAAGGCAGCAATCTCACGATTTCGTGAATAAGGTTTGTTGCTATATGAAACAAGGGCGGCTGACGACCTGCCCGGGGGGCGCAATAAGCGCGCATGTCAACGGCTACGTTCATTGCGGCACCACCAACGCCGGACACGGTCCCGCGTCCGGCGCTCAGGCCACTGGACCGCCGGGGGTTGGTGTCCGTGCTGGCGGGCATCGTGCTGCTGCTGCTGATCGCGGCCGGTGCCGTCTGGCAGGCCGCCAGGAACGAGGAGGCGCTGAGCGTGGCGCAGGCGACCCGCGCCCAGCGGACTCTCGCCACCGATATCCTGACGACGGCCACGACGGCGGAGGGCGCGCAACGCGGCTACCTGCTGACGCTCAATCCCGACTACCTCCCCCCATTGGTCAAGGCGGAGCACGATTTGCCGGCGTTGATCGCCCGGGGGAAGGCCGTTTGGCCCGATGATCCGCGCCTGACGCTGTTGAGCCAGGCTGCAACGGCGAAAATGGCCGAATTGCGCCAGACGGCGGCGTTGGCGCAGGGCGGCAATCTGCCGGGCGCGATGTCGATCGTGCGCACCAATGCCGGGCTCACGGACATCGAGGTGATCCGCCAAGTCACCACTCAACTCGCAGGGGAGCAGGACCGCAAGCTCATCGACCAGGTTTCCCGCTTGAGCCGGGGTAGTCACTTGCTGGTCGGCATCGACGTCGCCGGGCTGTTGATGGTGTTCGCGCTGGCCGGCCTGATCGCGCTCAGCCTGCGCGGCTACTTGCGGACGCTGCGCAGCGCGCAGGCCCAGGCAGTCACGGCACAGCAGGCGCTGGAACGCAACAACCGGCAACTGGACGAGACGATACGGCACCGCACGGCGGCGCTGACAGCAGCCAACGAGGAGATCCAGCGCTTCGCCTACATCGTGTCGCACGACCTGCGTGCGCCGCTGGTCAACATCATGGGCTTCACCAGCGAGCTGGAGCAGGCAACCAGCATCCTGTCGCGCCATGCCGTATCGGACGACGCTCCGGCGGACCTGCGGGAGGCGGCCCGGGAGGATATTCCGGAGGCACTGCGCTTCATCAAGTCCTCCACCGGCAAGATGGACCGCTTGATCAACGCCATCCTGCGGCTGTCGCGGGAGGGGCGTCGGGTGCTGTTGCCGGAGCCGCTCGACATGACGGCGCTGCTCGGCGGCCTGATGGAGACGATGCGCCACCAGGCGGAAAGCCGGGGCGCGCAAGTCTCGCTCGGCAGCCTGCCGGACCTGGTCGGGGACCGGCTCGCGGTGGAACAGGTGTTCGGCAACGTGGTGGAGAACGCGTTGAAATACCTCAAGCCGGGCCGGCCCGGCGACATTTGGATCCGAGGCCGGCTGGAGGGTGGAACGGCGCGTTACGAGGTCAGCGACAACGGCCGCGGCATCGCCGCCCGTGACTACGAGCGGGTGTTCGAGCTGTTCCGCCGCGCCGGCGACCAGACCGTGCCGGGGGAGGGGATCGGACTTGCCCATGTACGCGCTCTCGTGCGACGCCTGGGCGGGTCGATCGATTGCGTATCCGAACTGGATGTGGGCTCAACCTTCACGGTCACACTGCCTGCCGTCGCAGCGTATGAGAGGGAGGCTTTGGTTTGAACGCCCATCCGGTGACCATCATCCTGATCGAGGACGATCCCGGTCACGCGCGGCTGATTGAGAAGAACGTGCGCCGGGCTGGAGTCAACAACACGATCGTGCCGTTCACGGACGGCACGTCCGCCCTCGTCTACCTGTTCGGGATGGACGCGGCCGGCAAGCGGCGGGTGGACTCGCCGATCCTGGTGCTGCTCGACCTCAACTTGCCGGACATGAGCGGGACGGACATCCTGGCCCGGATCAAGGGAGACGAGCTGCTGCGCCGGGCTCCGGTGGTCGTGCTGACGACGACCGACGACAGGCAGGAGATCCAGCGCTGCTACGACCTCGGCTGCAACGTCTACATCACCAAACCGGTCGAGTACGAGAGCTTCGCCATTGCGATCCGGCAACTCGGCTTGTTCCTGGCGGTGATGCAGGTGCCCGAAGCCGACTAGGTTGACCACGCTGTCCCTGCTGACGCCACCCGACCCGATCCGCGTGCTATACGTGGATGACGACCCCGGCCTATGCCGCCTGGTCAGGCGCCACCTGGAACGGGACGGCTTCCAGGTCGCCACGGCGACCGACGGGGCGGCGGGGTTGGCAATGGCCCAAACCGCGCGGTTCGACGCCATCGCGCTCGATCATTACATGCCGGGGCGGGACGGGCTGGACATGCTCGCCGATCTGCTGGGGCTGCCAGACCCGCCGCCGGTCATCTTCGTCACTGCAGCGGAGGAGCCGATCATCGCCGTCACCGCGCTGAAGCGTGGCGCGTTCGATTACGTGGTGAAAGACGTCCAGGGCACCTTCCTGCAGTTTCTGGCCACCTCGATCCGCCAATCCCAAACCCAGTTGCGCCTGACCCGCGAGCGCGAGGCGGCGCTGCGGGACCTGCAGGAAAGCCGGGACCGTCTGGAGAAGCTCGCCGCTCAGCAGGCGCTGCTGCTGCAGGAAGTCAACCACCGTATCGCCAACAGCCTGCAGCTGATCTCTTCCCTGATCGAGCTGCAGGCGCGCAAGGTCGTAGATGCGGACGCGCGGGACGCATTGAAACGCGCCGCCGAGCGGGTAGAGGCGGTGACGCTGGTGCATCGCCGGCTCTACACCAGCAACGACGTCGAATCGGTGGCGATGGACCAGTATCTCGAAGGGCTGGTCGACGAGCTGCGCCGGGCGGTAACGGCGGGGGACCGGCACGGGCAGATCACCCTCCTGGCCGAGCCGATCCGCGTCGAGACCGACAAGGCGGTGCCGATCGGCCTGATCGTGAACGAGTTGGTCACCAATGCCCTGAAATACGCCTACCCGGCGGCCGACGGCGACGTGCGAGTGAGCTTCCGCATGGTGGATGGCGCGGCGCAGCTGATGGTGGAGGATGATGGCGTCGGCTACCAGGAAGGGGGGGCGCCGAAAGGCAGCGGGCTCGGCTCGGTGATCGTGAACGCGATGGCGCGGACGGTGAGGGCCGCCGTGAGCGTGGACAGCTCGGCCAAGGGGACCCGCGTGCGGGTGACCCTCGGGGTGTGAGGGCGGTTCAGTTGGTCAGGCCGGCCAGGACGATCGCGAGGAAGCCGGGCGGTCCCGGGTTGTAGCTGTCCCAAGTCGCAGCGCCAAACCCGGCCGCGAGCGAGAGTGCGGCGGCCCGGTATCGAAAGCGGTCAGTCACTGCACCAGCGCAACGCCGCCTCTCCCGCCGCGAACCCCGTGCTGAACGCCGCCTGCAGCAGGTAGCCGCCGGTCGGCGCCTCCCAGTCCAGCATCTCGCCCGCCGCGAACACGCCGTCCGGCAAGGCCGCGTCCCGCCGCAAGCCGCCCGCGGTGGAAATCGCGCGGTCCAGCCCGGTCGTGCCCGTCAGCCGCAGCGGCAGGGCCTTGATCACTCCGGCCAAGTCCGCCGGGGTGCCCGCGCATTCCCGCAGCAACGCCACCGAGACCGGCGGCAACCCGGCCGCCTTGCGCAAAAAGGTGGACAGCGACTGTGCCCGGCGCGGGGCCGAAAGCCGCAGTCGCAGGTCCACTTCGCTCAGGTCCGGCCGCAAATCCAGCACGGCCACCGCCACCCCGTCCCGATCGATCGCGTCCCGCAGCGGCGCGGACAGGGCGTAGAACGGGCCGCCCTCCACGCCGCTTTCGGTCAGCACGGCATCGCCGGGTATTCGGCGCCCGGCTACGGACACGGCGATACGCTTCAGCGGCGTGCCGGCGTGGCGGCGCATCGGTTCGCTCCAGGCGGCGGTGAAGCCGCAATTGGCCGGGCGGAACGGCGCCAGCGTCGCCGGGTCCAGCAGCGCCGCCCACGCGCCGTCGGAGCCGAGGCGCGGCCAGGAGGCGCCGCCGGTGGCCAGGATGACGGGACCCGGCGGCACGGGGGCTGGCGGGTCGAACACCGGCTGGCCGGCCGCATCCCACCCCACCCAACGATGGCGCAACCGCCACTGCACGCCCAGCCCGTCGAGCCGCCGCAACCAGGCGCGCAGCAGCGGGGAGGCCTTCATGGCGCGCGGGAAGACCCGGCCGCTGCTGCCGACGAAGGTCTCCTGCCCGAGCGCCTCGCACCAAGCGCGCAGCGCGTCCGGTGGGAATGCGGCCAGGGCAGGGGCCAGCCAGTCCCGCGCCGGGCCGTAGCGGTCGAGGAAGCGGTCGAGCGGCTCACCATGCGTGAGGTTCAGCCCGCCGACCCCCGCCATCAGCAGCTTGCGGCCCGGCGAGGGCATGCGGTCGAACACCATGACCGCCACGCCGCCCAGCGCCAGGCGCTCGGCCGCCATCAATCCCGCTGGCCCGGCGCCGATCACGGTGGCGCAAACCCCACTTGCACGCGTGTGGCTGGCCATGGCAGCGGAGGTGTTGGATGTTAGGGACATGATCGAACGTGTCGAAGCCGTGGTCCTGGGGGCCGGCGTGGTTGGGTTGGCGGTGGCGCGCGCCCTGGCGCTGGCCGGGCGCGAGGTGCTGGTGCTGGAGGCGGCGGGCGGCATCGGCACCGTCACCTCCTCGCGCAACAGCGAAGTGGTGCATGCCGGTATCTACTATCCGACCGGCAGCCTCAAGGCCCGGCTCTGCGTGGCGGGCCGGGCGATGCTCTACGAGTTCTGCGCGTCCCACGGCGTCCCGGTGCAGAAGATCGGCAAGCTCATCGTGGCCAGCGAGCCGGCGGAGTCGGCCCGGCTGGAGAAGATCCAGGTGCAGGCCGCCGCCAACGGGGTGCCGCTCACCTTGCTCTCCGGTGACGAAGCCCGCGCGTTGGAGCCCGCCCTGCGGGTCGATTCCGCGCTCCACTCGCCCGAGACCGGGATCGTGGACAGCCACGCGCTGATGCTCGCCTACCAGGGCGAGATGGAGGATGCCGGCGGCACCGTCGCCGTCCACGCGCCGCTGCTGGGCGGGGCCGTGACCGGGGGCGGGATCCGGCTGGACGTGGGCGGGAAGGCGCCGATGCAGCTGGAATGCAGCATCCTGGTCAACGCCGTCGGCCTGCACGCACCGGACGTGGCACGGTCCATCACCGGCATCCCGACGCAGACCATCCCGCGCGCTTACCTCTGCAAGGGCAACTATTACGGCCTGCAGGGCCGCGCGCCGTTCAGCCGCCTGATCTATCCCGTGCCCGAACCCGGCGGGTTGGGCGTGCACCTGACACTCGACCTCGGCGGCCAGGCGCGGTTCGGGCCCGACGTGGAGTGGGTGGAGCGCGAGGAGTACGACGTCGATCTCGGCCGCGCCGCCGGGTTCTACGCCGCCATCCGCCGCTACTGGCCCGCTTTGCCGGACGACTCGCTGGTGCCGGGCTATGCTGGGATCCGGCCCAAGATCAGCGGACCCGGCGAGCCCGCGGCTGATTTCGCCTTGCTCGGCCCGGCGGTGCATGGCGTGCCGGGGCTGGTTAACCTGTTCGGCATCGAGAGCCCTGGCCTGACCGCGTCGCTGGCGATCGGCGGCGCCGTGCTCGATGCATTGGAGGGCGCCAAGGAGATGGCAGCATGAGCGGCAAGACCGATAC
This sequence comes from uncultured Acetobacteraceae bacterium, assembly GCA_964235545.1. GTDB lineage: Bacteria > Pseudomonadota > Alphaproteobacteria > Acetobacterales > Acetobacteraceae > LMUY01. The sequence goes on along the minus strand of CAXSEG010000014.1, from coordinate 18,123 downwards.
CTGGGATCCGGCGCTCTACACCCGCTTCGAAGCCGAGCGTACCCGCCCGGCGCGCGACCTGGTTGCCCAGGTGCCGCTCGCCAGCGCCGCCAGGGTGGCCGACCTGGGCTGCGGCCCGGGCAACAGCACCGAGCTGCTGGTGGCACGCTTCCCAGCTGCCGCGGTGACGGGGATCGACACCTCCGCCGCCATGCTGGCCCAGGCGAAGGCGCGCCTGCCGGGCTGCCGGTTCGCCGAGGCGGATATCGCGCTGTGGGAGCCGGACGCCCCGCAGGACCTGATCTATGCCAACGCCGCGCTGCAATGGGTGCCGGACCACACGGCGCTGATCCCGCGCCTGCTCGGCTTCCTTGCCCCGGGCGGCGTGCTGGCGGTGCAGGTGCCAGACAACCGGAACGAACCCTCCCACCGCCTGATGCGCGAGGTGGCCGCGGCCGGCGCCTGGGCCGAGAGGTTGGCTCCGGCCGCGGCGCGGCTCGGTGTGCTGCCGGCCAACACGTATTACGACATGCTTGCGGGTGGCGGTGCCACGGTCGAGCTGTGGCGGACGGTGTTCTATCACCGGATGGACGGGGCCGGAGCGATCGTGGACTGGGTCCGCGGCACCGGGCTGCAACCCTTCCTGGCACCGCTCGACGAGACCGAGCGGGCCGCGTACCTCGCGCAGTATGAGGCGTCGGTGGATCGCGCCTACGGGGTGCGGGCAGACGGCAAGCGGCTGCTGCTGTTCCCGCGCCTGTTCTTCGTCGCCCAGCGTCCGGCCTGAGCCATGCGCGGAGCCAGGGCGATCGTGGTCATGTCGCTGCTGGCCTTTGCCGGCTGCAAGGACGAGCAGAAGGCGGCACCCGAGGGCGCCTCGCTGGATGGCGTGCGGATGGCGGTGCTGCAAGCGCTCGCCGCGATGCCGGGCATGCCAAAGACGGTGCAGTTTCGCGGCGTGCAGGCCTATGCGCAGGCCGTACCGAAGCACGTCGCGGTCTGCGGCCTGGTCAGCGCCTTTGCCGACGACGCCAACATCTTCGTGCCGTTCGTCACCGTGGCCAACCAGGTCAGTCCGCCGGAGGCGCGCACCGCCCGCTACGAGTTCGACTCCCGTGTGGGAACCAGCACAAGCGAGGCGACCCGCGTCTACGGCGCCCTGGTGGCGGATTGCTGGGACCGGGGCGGCCCGGCAGCGGAACGCCCGCTGGCCCTGCCGCCGCTGCCCGACAATATCCCCGATCCGCGTCTGCCGCTGCTGCCCGATGGCGGACCGGCACCGCACGCCACCGCACCCGGCCCGACCGCGGCAAGCGGCAGCGTGACGCTACGGCAGAGCGCCAATGTCCACAGCGGCCCCGGCGGCCCCTCGGTCCGCACCGTGTCGCAGGGAGCGTCGCTGCACGTCTTTTCCCAGGCACCCGGCGGCTGGTACCAGGTCGGCGAGACTGCGCCGTTCGGCTGGGTGCATGAGAGCATGCTGAACAAATAGCTCCTGCGCCCTCCCGTCGCGGGCGGAGCGGGCCTTATTATCTAACTGAACCTCATTGGAAATGGACGATCCCATGCCGCAGCAGACCATCCTGATCGTCGGCGCCTCCCGCGGCCTGGGCCTTGGTTTGGCGCAGGAATACGCGGCGCGCGGCTGGCGAGTGATCGCCACCGTGCGGGACCTGGGCAACCCCGGCGCCCTCGCCGCCGTGACACCGGCCGTGACGATTGAGGCGGTGGACATCAACCACACCGGCGAGGTGCTGTCGCTGCGCGACCGCCTGGCCAGCACTGCGCTGGACGTGCTGTTCGTCAACGCCGGGGTGGCCAACGGTGCGGCCGAGATCCTGCCCGATGTCAGCACGGAGGATTTCGTGCGCACGATGACGACCAACGCACTCAGCCCGCTGCGGGTGATCGAGGCGCTGGCGGAGCTGGTGACGCCGACTGGCACGATCGCTGCGATGTCCTCGGGGCTGGGCAGTGTCTCGAACAACACCAAGGGCGGCTGGGAGATCTATCGCGGCAGCAAGGCCGCGTTGAATACCTTCCTGCGCAGCTATGGCCTGCGCGCCGGCCGCCAGCGGACGATCCTTTCCGTCACGCCGGGCTGGGTGCGGACGGACATGGGCGGTCCCGAGGCGGGCCTGGACGTGGAGACGAGCGTGCGCGGGATAGCCGACATGGTCGCGGCCCGGTCGGGGCAGGGCGGCGTCGCGTATGTGAGTTACCTGAACGAGGTCGTGCCCTGGTGACCTGCCGGTAGCTCCACGACCACCGGCTCGCCCTGGTCCGGCATGATCTCCACCGTGACCGCTGACCCGCGTTGCGTCAGCGCGTCCCACTCATGCTCGATCTGCTCCTGCTGAGGCGACCCCTCGGCCTCGCTGCGCCCCACCACCACCTGACCCGCCTCCAGGCATAGCGCCGTTTGCAGCAGCGTCCCATAATGCTGCTGGCCCACCACCCCTGCCAGGGTCACGGACTTACCCGCATTCTCGGCGGCGGCGACTGCGACCGTGAAGACGCGGCTTTCCCACTCTCCCACGATGGTCTCCGCATCCGCGGACCCGGTGTCTTGGCCAAGATGGACTGCGACCAGGATGATGTCCTGCTGCGCCGGGTCCGCCCGGTCCAGCAAGCGCTCCACATGGGTCAGCTGCTCCGGATCGTAGACACCGACCACGAGGCCGCCCGGCCGCACGCCCAGGGCCGCCGGGCAAAGATCGTCCCGCATGTCGAGCCGGAACCGCTCCGGCGGGCGCTGCTTGCCGCCCGCCTTCGCGACCCGGCGTTCGCACACGACCAGCACCACGAAGAACACCACCGTGAAGGCCACGCCGCCGATCGTGGCCGCTTGCTTTGTCAGCAGGTTCACCCCCGCCAACGCGAACAGCAACGCCGTGATCGCCATCAGCCCGAGCGGCAGTTCGATGCCGCCCACGCGCAGGTTGAGCGGCACCCGCCACCGCTCCGCCTGGGGCCGGGTGAAGCGCAGCACCGTGACACCGAGCGACTTCATGGCGAAGCTCCAGGCCACGCCGAACGCGTAGGCCTCGCCCAGCAGCGTCACATCGCCCAGGGTGATCACCACCGTGATCAGCTGCAGCACCGCGATCAGCGCGATCAGGCGGTAGCTGGTGCCGTATTTGGCGTGCGGCTGGCGAACCCAGTCGGGCAGCACGCCATCCTCCGCCACCCGGTTCAGCACGCCGTTGGACCCGATGATCGAGGTGTTGACCGCGGCCGACAGGATGAGGATGCCGTTCACCACCACGAAGACCTGGAATGCCAGCTTCAGCCATTGCGGCCCCACCAGCACCATGGTCAGCCCGCTGATCAGGTTGTCCTGCACGTGCTGGCGCTGGTCGTCGGGGATCAGCATGACGGCGAAGAACGACACCAGGGCGGTGAACACCAGGCTATAGCCGAAGATGATCAACCCGACGCGCAGCAGGTTACGCCGCTTGGGTGCCTCCACTTCACGGTACACCTGGGCCAGGCTCTCCTCGCCGCTCATGGCCAGCAGCGAGTGGCCGAGGCCGATCAGGATGGCGATGATCGCGACACCGGGCAGCGGCGAGCCCTGCAGCCAGCCGAGTGCCTCCGGCGTGAAGTGCAGGTTGGCGGGGATTGGCGCCGGCACGGGCTGATAACCCTTCACGGCGATGGTGAGCAGGCACCAGCCGATCAGCACAACCACCATCACGGTGGTGAGCTGCATGACCCGCAGCGCCCGCGTGGAGGAGAACGGTATGCCGACGGTGTTCGTCCACCAGAAATACAGGATCACCAGGCCCGCGAACACGGCAGCGACCAAGTGGGGGGAGAGCGGCAGATGCGGCAGCCCCGCCTGGTCCGCCAGTTGGTCCAGCAAGCTCGCGAGATACAGCCCGGCGCTGACGGCGCTGATCGGCCCGGTGAGCACGTAGTCGAACATGAGCGCGCTGACGGAGAACTTGGCCGCCGTGCCGCCGAGCGCTTCCCGCACGACACGATACACCCCCCCGCGGGTGAACATGCTGCAGCTCTCGATGTAGACCGCGCGGACGCAGTAGGAGAATAGCATGATGCCCAGGATGAACCAGGGCGCTGCCTTGCCGAGCTTGTCCTCGGCGATGCCGCCTACGTAGTAGGCGGACGAGCCCAGATCCCCCAGCACGATGGCGGCGGCACGCCAGAAGGACACGAAGGTCAGCATGACCGTCGCCGGGACGACGAAGCGGGCGATGGCGGCGCGGCGGGTCGGCGTGTCCATGCGGTCCAGTTCTCATGCGCCGATCCGGTGGTGGATGGCACTCGCGATCAGGATCACCCGGAGGCTTGGATGGCTCATCGCCGCTCAGCCCGCCGACACCCTAAAGGAAGGTTGGCGGGCATAAAGATGCGATGTGACGTTGGGAGCGGCGAACCCAGTGGGCGCCGGCGTCGAGGATCAGCCTGCCGGACGAGTCCCGCACATTTCCCGGATGAGCGATAATGCGGCAGCGGCGAACACCCGCATGTTCTCCACCCGGTCCGCCGAGCCCGTCTCGATCGTAAGCACCCGCTCCATCGCAGGCCCGACTACCGCCAGGCAGGTATGCCCGGCCACGTCGCCATACCGGTTGCCGCTCGGCCCCGCGGCACCCGTCTCGGCCAGGCCCCAACTCGCCCTTAGGCGCTCCCGCACGCGGCGGGCCAGCAGCAGCGCATACGGTTCGCTGGAGGAGCGCAGCCCCGCCATCTCCGCCGTCGTGATGCCCAGCAACGCCTCGCGGGCCTTGGCGGTGTAGACGACGGCGCCACCCAGGAAGAACGCCGAGGCTCCGGGCTGCGCGAGCAATGCCGCGGCGATCAGCCCGCCGGCGGAGGATTCGACCACCGCCAGCGTCTCGCCCCGGGTGCGAAGGGTGGCGGCGAGTTCGGCGGCGGCGGGGAGAAGGGTGTGCAACGGTCGGTCCTTGTCGTGTGAGGAAAAAGGCTTGCCTTCTCCCTCTCACGTTCTTCACGGAAGAGGGCCGGTCGGGTGCGAACTACGCTGTCTTCAGCGCAGTCACCCCCAGCTCGCGTTCCATCGCCTCGCGCATCAGGTATTTCTGCATCTTGCCCGTCACCGTCATCGGGAAGCCGTCCACGAACCTCACGTAGCGCGGCACCTTCTGGTGGGCGATCCTGCCGCGGCAATAGGCGCGCACATCCTCCTCCACCAGCATCGCGCCATCCCGAAGGCGGACCCAGGCGCAGAGTTCCTCCCCATAGTGCGAGTCGGGCACGCCGAAGCACTGCACGTCCAGGATCGCCGGGTGGCCGTACAGGAACTCCTCCACCTCGCGCGGGAACAGGTTCTCGCCGCCGCGGATCACCACGTCCTTCAGCCGGCCGACGATGTTGCAATACCCTTCGCTGTCGAGTACGGCGAGGTCGCCCGTATGCATCCAGCGCGCGGCGTCGATCACCTGGTCGGTGCGCGTTTCGTCCCCCCAGTAGCCGAGCATCACGCTGTAGCCCCGCGTGCACAGTTCCCCAGTCACGCCACGCGGGACGATGCGGCCTTCGGCGTCCACGATCTTCACCTCTATGTGGGGATGGATGCGGCCCACCGTGGTCACCCGGCGTTCCAGCGGATCGTCGGCCGTGGTCTGGAAGCTGACCGGGCTGGTCTCCGTCATGCCGTAGCAGATGGTGATCTCGCTCAGGTGCATCCGGGCCACCGCGCGGCGCATCACCTCGATCGGGCAGGGGGAGCCGGCCATGATGCCGGTGCGCAGGCTGCTGAGGTCGAACTCGCCGAAGCGCGGGTGCTCCATCTCGGCGATGAACATGGTGGGCACGCCGTGCAGCCCGGTGCAGCGCTCCTCCGCCACCGTCTCCAGCACCGCCAACGGGTCGAAGCCCTCACCGGGATAGACGATGCAGGCGCCATGGGTGATCGCGGCCAGGTTGCCCAGCACCATGCCGAAGCAATGATACAGCGGCACGGGGATGCACAGCCGGTCCTGCTCGGTCAGCCGCATCGCCTCGCCGATGAAGAAGCCGTTGTTCAGCACGTTGTGATGGGTAAGGGTGGTGCCCTTGGGATTGCCCGTGGTGCCGCTCGTGAACTGGATGTTGATCGGGTCGTCGAACTGCAGCATCCCGGCCAGTTCGGCCAGGCGGGCGTGGCCCTGCCCGCGGCCGCGCGCCATCACATCGTCGAAGCCGAGCGTGCCGGGAGAGGCGCCGCCGATCTGGATCACGCTATGCAGCGTCGGCACGCGCGCGGACCGCAGTTGGCCCGGCGTGCTCGTGGCGAGTTCCGGCAGCACGTCGTGCAGCATCGCCATGTAGTCGCTGCTCTTGAATGCGGTGGTGGTGACCAGCGCGGCGATGCCGACCAGGTTCAGCGCGAACTCCAGCTCCGTCAAGCGGTAGGCCGGGTTGATGTTGACCAGGATGAGGCCGGCCTTCGCGGTGGCGACCTGGGTCAGCAGCCACTCGGCGTTGTTCAGCGACCAGATCCCCACCCGGTCGCCGGGTCCGAGCCCGAGCGTCAGCAGACCGGCGGCCAGCGCATCTGCCCGCGCGCCAAGTTCGGCGTAGCTCCAGCGCACCCCTTGGCTGCGGACCACCAGCCCCGGCCGATCTCCCCAGCGCGCCACGATGCGATCGAAATTGGCACCGAGCGTCTCGCCCAGCAACGGCACGTCGGTCGCGCCGTGGACGTAGCTGAGGGTCATTGCACCCTCCGTCCCGTCCACTTGGCAACAAGGGCGATCGATTGGGCCGTTACCGATTCAGCGCCGGGCAGGGCGCAGGCGACGAGCATAGGATGGTTCATCGATTGCGTTCCTCCGCAGCGGCCGTTGCCGACCATTGCGGGGATGCTCGCGGGTATGCCGCGGGGCGTCAACCGGTCGGCGGTGTAGGCGCGCGATCTACCCCGGTTCAGAACGCAACGTCGTTGTAGAGTTCGGCCAGGGGACTCGTAACGGCGATCTCCGGTAAGACGAGCGCATCCCGTGAGCGCGGGAGCGGTTCGTCCGTCAGGGGCGCCACGGCGTTTGCGTGACTGAACACCGTGATCCCTTCCCGCTGGCTATCAATGAGGCAGAAGCGTCTGATCGACCCGATCGCCACGTGTTCCTGCACCTTTTGCGTCAGGTCCGTGCGCTCCGTTGTCGGGCTGAGTATCTCGAAAGCGATCACGGCATCAGTGAGTGCCCGCAAGGTGCCGATTGGCCTGACCAAGGTCACCCTGGCATCGGAGTAGCGGGTCGCCTGGCCAGTTGTGCGCAGTCCCACATCCGGCCCGTAAACGCGAGCGGCCGAATTGTTGAGCCGCACCCGAAAAGCGAACAGAAGGTTCTGCATGATGGCGTTGTGATTGATGCTTTCACCCGTCACCTCGACTGGCCCAAACGTCACCCGCTGAACTTGCCGCTCTTCGGGAACCCGTTCGGCGGCATACGCCCAGCTTGCCCTCGCTCGCCGATCCAGTCGCGCAGCACCGTCTCCGTGCGGGTCTTGTCGCCCAGCCGCCAGGTCAGCCCGTCCGCCAGGCGGAGGACCTTCGCGTCCTTCAGGCCGCCCTCCTTGAACCGCTGCAGGATCACGCCCGCACCGCGGCCCAGCACTGGAACCTGGTCCAGCGGAAACACCAGCAGCTTGCGGTTGTCGCCGACGGTGGCCACGTGGTCGCCGTCGGCCAGGATGCACAGTAGCGCCTCCTCGCCGGGCTTCGTGTTCAGCACCTGCTTGCCACCCTTGCGCTCGGCCAGCAGGTCCGCCGCCTCGGCCAGGAAGCCACGGCCGGCCGCGGACGCGATCAGGTAGCGCACGCCCTCCTGCCACACGAACAGCGTGGCCACGTCGTCGGCATTGGTCATCTCGGCCAGCAGGCGGATCGGCTGGCCGTCCCCGCGGCCCCGTGGCAGCTCTCCGGCGCGCAGGGTGTAGGCTTTCCCGTTGGTGCCGAACAGGCAAAGCCGGTCGGAGGACTGGCATGCTAGCGTAAGCCGCAGTGCGTCCCCCTCCTTGAACTTCAGCTCCTTCGGATCCGCCGCATGGCCGCGCACGGCCCGGATCCAGCCCTTTGCCGACAGCACCACCGTCAGCGGCTCGCGTAGGGTGGCCTGCTCGAACGACACGTCCACCGCGGCCGGGGTGCCGGCCAGCGCGGTCCGCCGGTCCCCAAGCGGCCCGCTGCCGAACTGCTTGCGGACGGACGCGATCTCCTCCGCGACGCGCTTCCAGCGTAGGCTCTCGCTGCTCAGCAGGGCGTTCAGGCCGCGCTTCTCCTTCTCCAGCGCCGCGTGCTCGCGCCGCAGCTCGATCTCCTCCAGCCGGCGCAGCGAACGCAGGCGCATGTTCAGGATCGCCTCGGCCTGCACGTCGCTGATGCCGAACCGGGTCATCAGCCCGGCCTTGGCGTCGTCCTCCTCGCGGATGATCCGGATCACCTCGTCCAGGTCGAGGAAGACGGTCAGGAAGCCGTTCAGCAGCTCCAGCCGCCGCTCCACCGCCCCTAGCCGGTGGCGGGAGCGGCGGATCAGCACCTCGCCGCGATGGTCCAGCCAGGCGCGCAGCACGCCGCGCAGGCCCATCACCACAGGGGTGCGGTCGGCGGTCAGCACGTTCATGTTGAGTGGAAAGCGCGTCTCCAGCTGAGTGGCGCGGAACATCGTCTCCATCAAAGCCGCCGGCTCGATGCCGCGGATCTTGGGCTCCAGCACCAGGCGGACCAGCTCGGTGCTCTCGTCCCGGATGTCGCCCAGCAACGGCAGCTTCTTGGCCTCCAGCAGTTCGGCGACCGTCTCGATCAGCTTGCTCTTCTGCACCTGGTAGGGGATTTCGGTGACCACGATCTGCCACGTGCCATGCTTCAGCTCCTCCTTCACCCAGGCCGCGCGCAGCCGGAACCCGCCCCGGCCGGTCTCGTACGCGGCGGCGATCGCGGCCGGGTCCTCCACGCACACACCGCCGGTCGGGAAGTCCGGGCCCGGCATGTGGCGCAGTAGGTCGGCGGTGGTCGCACTCGGGTCGGCGATCAGCGCGAGGGCGGCGTCACACACCTCCCCGGCGTTGTGCGGCGGGATGGAGGTGGCCATGCCGACCGCGATCCCCGCGGCACCGTTGGCCAGCAGGTTGGGGAAGCCGCCCGGCAGCACGACGGGCTCGCTCTCCTCGCCGTCGTAATTGGGGCGGAAATCCACCGCGTCGTCGTCGATACCGTCCAGCATGGCACGCGCGACCAGCGTCATCCGCGCCTCGGTGTAGCGCATCGCCGCCGGGTTATCGCCGTCGATATTGCCGAAATTGCCCTGGCCCTCGACCAAGGGGTAGCGGGCGGCAAAATCCTGCGCGAGGCGGACCAGCGCGTCGTAGACGGAGGCCTCGCCGTGCGGATGGTACTTGCCGATCACGTCACCGATGACGCGGGCGCATTTCTTGAACCCGGCCGTCGGGTCCAGCCGCAACTGGTGCATCGCGTAGACCAGCCGGCGATGCACCGGCTTGAGGCCGTCCCGCACGTCGGGCAGCGAGCGCGACATGATGGTGGAGAGCGCGTACGCGAGGTAGCGCTCGCTCAGCGCGTCGGCGAGGGGGGTGTCGAGGACGGAGTCGGATGGCATGGACGGTTCTTGGGGCTCTGCCCCAAACCCCGCAAGAGGACAGTCGTCCTCTTGACACCTGGTGTTAGGGGGTTCGGCGGCCGAACGGCCAAGTCACGACGCCGCCAGCGAACAACGCCCACCAGACCAGCACCGGCTGCAGTGCCAGCCGGGGCGCGTGATACCACCAGCCGAGCTGCACCTGACCCGGCGGCAAGCCGTCGAGTGCGTGCTTAATGTTCGCCGGGTAGACGCACACCGCATACAGGGCAAGCGCCACGCCAGCCGCGGCGCGGAACCGCCGCGTGACCAGGCCGACCGCCCCGGCCAGCTCGCACACCCCCGTGCCCAGGATCACATCCCGCGGGTACGGCACCCAATCGGGTGTTATAAGTAGGAACGTGCCCGGCGTCGCGATGTGGAACAATCCCGCCGCGAAGTAGAGGCTGGCGAGCACCCAGCGGAATACCGTCCGGCCCCGCTCGAGCCGTTGCGTGGTCGTGCCGGCTTTGACCGTGATGCTGTCCATGCCCTGACCTTTCCCTCTGCAGTCCTCGTCCAACCAAGCTGCGCGTGTCCGTAGACCGTATCGCGCGTCAGCGATGCGGGAAGTCGACGGCGATTCGCCGAACTCGGCCCCTCGCTACCCTGGTATTGGTTGTCTCGGCCGGTCTGTCCGTCCCTTTGATACCGACGGGCCTTGGTTCCGACTTGGCTGGTGGGCTGAAGCCCATCGTCGCCGGATCAAGTTAAAGGCCGGCTAGTATAAGTCCCGCATCGCCAAAGCGCGATGCGGGCTACGCTTTACCTCGACCTTCCAGGGAGTTTGCATCGAAGGCCATCGACCTCGACAAGATCGACGACGCGGTTCCGGCCTTGCTTCAACTCATCCCGCACGACGGGTCCAGAGCTTGGAACGGCCATGATTGGGACGCACTCGACCGGCTTTATCGTAAGGGGATGATCGGTGACCCAGTTGGCGAGACGAAGTCCGTCGCGTTGACCAACGTGGGCTTGATACGGAGCCAGCACCTGTTCAACACGCTGTTCGGCAAGCCTGCGCCGTAGCCGTAATTAAACTTTGATGGCCATCGTCGCCACCCGGTCGACCAATCGGTCACGGGCCGGGGGCAGCGGGCGGTGCTGGCTGCCGAACGCGTCGCGGGCCAGGAAGTGGCCGGTCAGCGCCAAGCCCTGCGCCCAGCCGGCTGGCCCGGCCTCGCCACCGGCCAGGAAGCCGGGCAGGGCAAGCAGCCGTTCCTTCCACGGCCCGGCCGCCGGGTCGCTGACGGCGCGGCCGGTGCGCGGTGACACCCAGGCGAGCGCCTCCGTCTCCCCCGTCACCACGCAACTCCTAAGATCGAGTCCGTAGCCGAGTTCTCCGAGCAGGGCGAGTTCCCACCGGATCAGGTCGGTTAGCACGGAGGGGCCGGCGGCAAGCCGCGTGACAAGGTGCAGCAGCCCGGCGAACACGTTGGGATGCGGCTCGCGCTCCGTCAGCGCACCCTCCGCCACGGCGCAGGCGCTAGACAGCACGGCAAGGGCAAGCGCGTCGTCCATGGCCAGCGCCGCGCCGGGATGGACCAGCTCGCCCGTGAAGCTCCCGAGCTGGTCGCTCAGCCGAGCGACCCAGCGCAGCTGCAGCAGGTTGCCGGGCTGCCACGTGGCGGCCTTCGCGCGCGACGCCCCACCCCGCGCCAGCCCGCGATGCGCCCCGTGCTCCGCGGTGAGCACGGTGGCCAACGCATCCCCCTCACCATACGGCCGGGCAGCGAGGACGATCGCCGGGGCGTCCCATTCCATAGGCGGAGTTGGCGGACCCTCAGGCCGCTTTCGCCTCCCGCCGGCGAGCATGCAGGATATGCTCGGTATATCCGTTCGGTTGCGTGCGGCCCTTGAACACCAGGTCGCACGCCGCGTGGAACGCCGCACCGTCGAACCCTGGGGCCATCGGGCGGTACGCCGGGTCCCCCGCGTTCTGCCGGTCCACCACGGCCGCCATGCGCCGCATCGTTTCCATCACCTGCGCCTGCGTCACCACGCCGTGATGCATCCAGTTGGCGATGTGCTGGCTGCTGATGCGCAACGTGGCGCGGTCCTCCATCAGGCCCACGTCATGGACGTCCGGCACCTTGGAGCAGCCGACGCCCTGGTCGATCCAGCGCACCACGTAGCCCAGGATACCCTGGGCGTTGTTGTCCAACTCCGCCTGCACGTCATCCGGCGCCCAGTTGGTGTTCTCGGCCAGCGGGATGGTCAGCAGGTCCGACAGCTTGCCCATCGCGCGCCGGGCCAGCACCTCCTGTCGTTCCGCCACGTTCACCTGGTGGTAATGCAGCGCATGCAACGTGGCGGCGGTAGGGGAGGGCACCCAGGCCGTGTTGGCGCCAGCCTGCGGATGACTGACCTTCTGCACTAGCATGTCCGCCATCTTGTCCGGCGCCGCCCACATGCCCTTGCCAATCTGCGCCCGGCCACGCAGCCCCGCCGACAGGCCAATATCGACGTTGCGGTCCTCGTAGGCCTTGATCCAGGGCGTGTTCTTGATCTCGTTCTTGCGGATCATCGGGCCGGCTTCCATCGAGGTGTGGATCTCGTCGCCGGTGCGGTCGAGGAAGCCGGTGTTGATGAACACGACGCGGTCGGCGGCGGCGGCGATGCAGGCGGCCAGGTTGGCGCTGGTGCGGCGCTCCTCGTCCATGATGCCCATCTTCAGCGTGGCAAGCGGCAGCCCGAGCATCCGCTCCACCCGGCCGAAGATCTCGCAGGCGAAGGCGACCTCCTCCGGGCCGTGCATCTTCGGCTTCACGATATACACCGAGCCCTCGCGGCTGTTGCGCCGGGCCTTCAGGTCGTGCATCGCGATCAGGGCGCAGACGGCGGCGTCCAGCATGCCCTCCGGGATCTCGGCACCGCTCGCGTCCAGCACGGCGTCCGTCATCATGTGGTGGCCGACGGTGCGGATCAGCATCAGGCTGCGGCCCGGCAGCACCAGGTCGCCGCCGCCCGGCGCCTTGAACACCCGGTCCGCATTCAGCTTGCGTTCCAGTGTCTTGCCGCCTTTCTCGAAGCTGGCGGACAAGCTGCCATCCATCAGCCCGAGCCAGTTGCGGTACACAGCTACCTTGTCCTCCGCATCCACCGCAGCGACGCTGTCCTCGCAGTCCATGATCGTGCTGATGGCGGACTCCATCACGACGTCGGCCAAGCCGGACGGGTCGTCCTTGCCGATGGCGTGCGAGCGGTCGATCAGCAGCTCCACGTGCAGCCCGTTGCGCTGCAGCAGGATCGCGCTCGGGTCGGCAGCCTCGCCGAGGTAGCCGGCGAACTGGGCCGGGTCGGCGAGACCGGTCTGCCCGCCGCGATGCCGCGCCACCAGGGCGCCGTTGTCGACCGCGTAGCCCGTCACCGGCGCGTGCGAGCCGTGGGCCAGCGGCGCCGCCTCGTCCAGGAAGGCTTTGGCGCGGGCGACGACCTTGGCGCCGCGGGCCGGGTTGAACCCCTTGCTGCGCGCCGTGCCGTCGGCGTCGTCGATCGCGTCCGTGCCGTACAGCGCGTCATACAGGCTGCCCCACCGGGCGTTGGCCGCGTTCAAGGCGTAGCGTGCGTTGCTCACAGGCACCACCAGCTGCGGCCCTGCGATCTGGCTGATCTCCGCATCCACGTTCGCGGTCGCGACGGCGAACGGACCGGGCTCGGGCAGCAGGTAGCCAATGTCCCGCAGGAAGCGCTCGTATTCGGCGGGGTCGGGCAGGGTGCCCTTGTGCCCGGCATGCCATGAATCGACCTGGGCCTGCATCTCGTCACGCCGGGCCAGCAGCGCCCGGTTGCGCGGTGCCAGGTCCTGGATCAGGGACGTGAAGCCGGACCAGAATGCCTCGGACGAAACGCCGGTGCCGGGCAGGGCCTCGCTCTCAATGAAGCCGTGGAGTGGTGCGGCGACCTGCAGGCCGTGGATCGTGATCCGGTTCATGACAGTCCTTTCTTGTCGGAGTGCCGTTCTTCCCGCCCGGACGGGTCTTGTCGAGGGGCAAGTGTCTGGCGCATCATCGGCGTACCCAAGTCTGCGCCAATACGGACGCGCAGGTCCGGTTCGTCATCGGGCACGAACTCGGCCATCATGCCGCCGGCCATCTGGATCGGCGCGAGAACCTGCTGAAGCTGCCCGCCCATCTCGTGCCCTCCCCGCCGCAGGCCTACGCCCGCGGGCGGGAGCTGACGGCGGACCGGATCGGCGCCTACCTGGCGCACGACATCGACGCATCGCGGGGGGCGCTGCAGATGCTGGCCTGCGGCAGCAGCCGCTTCAACCCGATGCTGGACCACGCGGCGTTCGCGGCGCCGCAGGCGATGGTGCCGGGTGTCTTTGCCTGGCTGCTGAAGATGGTGTCCTACTATCCTCGAACGACGCTGCGGGTGCTGGCGCTGGCGGATGATCTGCCGCGCCGGCGGCAGGGACTCCGGCCCGGGCCCATGCCGGATCACGCCCCGGCCTGAGCGGGCGCGGGTTCAGGCGCGGCGCAAAAACGAGAAGTGGGCCGGGCGGTCCGGCTGGGTGGTCACCCGGCCGACCGGGCGGACTTGCGCCGCGTCTTCCGAATGTGCGTTCAGGGTGCCGACCAGGGCGGCCAGCACCAGCATAGCCTCCGCCATCGCGAACTGTGCGGCGACGCAGATGCGTGGCCCGGCCCCGAACGGGAGGTAGCTGAACCGCTGCGGCGGCGGTGCACCCGGCATGAAGCGCGCCGGGTCGAACGCCGCCGGATCGTCCCAGAGCAGGACGTGGCGGTGCAGTACCCAGGGCGCGATCGCCACCGTGGCACCGCGCGGAACCAGCGTGCCGTTCGCGTCGTCCCGCTGGATCGCCTCTCGGGTGACCATGAAGGCGGGAGGGTATAGCCGCAGTGCCTCGCTCACCACGGCGCGGGTGACAGGCAAGTGGGCCAGCACGTCGGAGGCATCATCGGGGCCGAACGCGTTGGCGGCCGCCTCCTCCGCCACCTGGTCCTGCCAGTGCGGGGATTGGGCGAGCAGGCACAAGGTCCAGAACAGCGTCAGCGCCGTGGTCTCGTGCCCGGCCAGGATCATGGTGGCGACCTGGTCACACAGTTGCTCGCGGCTGAACGCCTCGCCCGTCTCCGGATCACGGGCGGCCACCAGCATGTCGAACAGGTCACGCGGCCCGTCCCTCGCCGGGAGCCGGGCGCGGGCGTCCACGATTTCACCGATCAACGCTGTCCATTCCACCCTGAATCTCCGCCGGGCCCGGTCCTGCGGCGAGGCGATCATTGGCGGCAACAGCAATTCGAAGATCGAGGGCCGGGCGAGCTTGGTGGCGAAGCGCATCAGCAAGTCGCGCATCCGGCCGCCATGCTCAGCCATCTCCAGCGAGAACATCGAGCGCCCGGCGATCTCCAGCGCCGTTCGCTGCATT
>CAXSEG010000014.1:0-3137 GCA_964235545.1 uncultured Acetobacteraceae bacterium | reverse complement strand
GGGAGCAAGTCCACGTTCACTTGCCCGGCAAGCCGCTTGCGGCAATCCGCCGCGGCGATGGCGACGTGGCTGGTCAGCACCGGCATAGACCGCGGCGCCATGATGGGCGCGATGGTACGCCGCTGATGCCGCCACGCTGCCCCCTCGCTGAGCAGCAGCCCCTCGCCCAGCAGCGGGCCGAGCAACCGCCGGGAGATCGCCGAACGGCGGTAATTGGCTGCATTGCGCACCAGCACGTGGCCGATCGCCTCCGGATCGTTCAGCAGCACCTGCATGCGGCCCAGGAAGCTGCCGACCATGGCGGGCTGCTCGTAGGCCCGGCGCCCCCACATTTGCAGCGCGTTGCCCTGCAACATGCGCAGCGTCCCGAGGGGGCCGGGGTCGCTGGACCGGACCGGATGGATGGGCGGAGCGAGGCGGGGTGCGGCGGTCATAATGGATAGAAGGGGGCGGGCCGGGAGGAAGAGAAGGCCCTGCCAGCGCGCGGCCTTGAGCCTCGGCCTGCCTGGTGACACTCTCCACGCCGACGCACGGAGACCCGCCCGCCCATGAAGCTGACTTCCAAGCAAGCGCTTCTCGTGACCGCCCTCACGCTGGTGGCCGGCCCTGCTTGCGCGCAGCGCTGGGCCACCGTCTGGACCGGGGCGGACCAGGGTCCGTATCCAGTCGGCAACGCCTCGGCCCAGCCGGAGCTCTCCGCCGCCTTCGCCCATCCCGCCACCGGCGCGCACGAGCAGAGCTTCCGCCTGATCCTCAAGCCCGACGTCTGGGGCCGGCAGATGCGGTTCCGCTTCTCCAACGCCTACGGCACCAAGCCAGTCACCTTCGACACGGCGTTCGCCGGGTTGCAGATGAGCGGGGCGGCCGTGGTCACCGGCACCAATCGCCCGCTCACTTTCGCCGGCAAGAAGACGGTCACCGTCGCACCCGGCGCACAAACCTGGTCGGACCCGGTAGCACTTCCCTTCGTGCATGACCCGGGCGCGCCCGAACTCGCTGGACGCAAGCTCGCCGTGACGTTCCACATCCCCGGCGACAGCGGCCCGATGACGTGGCATGCCAAGGCAATGACCACCTCCTACGTCACCGCGCCGGATGCCGGGCCGATCGGCGAGCTCCAGGACGACAGCGCCTATCCCTACAGCACCACCTCCTGGTATTTCCTGGACGCGGCGGACGCGATGGTGGCGCCCGACACCCGCGTCGTGGTCTGCCTGGGCGACAGCATCACGGACGGCACCGCCTCCACCCTCAACGGCGACGACCGCTGGACGGATGTGCTGTCCCGCCGGCTGCACGCCGAGGATGGTATCCGGGTCGCCGTGGTGAACGCGGGGATCGGCGGCAACCAGGTGCTCGGCCCGGCGGAGTACGGCGTCGCCAGCTCGTTCGCCGGCGGACCCTCCGCCGCCGCGCGGCTGGATCGCGACGTGCTGGCCCTGTCCGGTGTCACGGACGTGGTGGTGTTCGAGGGCATCAACGACCTCGGTGCCGCCACCGCCGGCGCGGACGCGGTGGCGGGCGGCATGAAGGCGATCGCCGACCGCATCCGCGCCAAGTTTAAAGGCGTGCGGATCGTGGGTGCCACGGTCACCTCCAGCCGCGGCAGCTCCCTCCAGGGCTACGGCACCGTCGATACCGACAACCGCCGCCACGCGTTGAACGACCTGATCCGCAAGCCCGGCCTGTTCGACGCGGTGATCGACTTTGACAGCGTCACCCTCGACCCGCAGACCGGGGAGCTGCGGCCGGAGTTCGTGCCCCCCTCCACGATCGGCGGGCCCGGCGACAAGCTGCATCCCAACCGCGCCGGCTACCTGGCGATGGGCGATGCGGTGGATCTTCGTTCCCTCGTGCCCGCAATGCCGCCGGCTCGCGCACGCCCCCGGCCGAGGCCCCGCCCGGCCCCGGCGGTTGGCGATCCCGGTGGGGACAGCGCCGCGGGAGCCCCACAATGAGCTACGACGACTATATCGGTCGCAGCGAGACCCGCACCGACATCGTGTCGCCCGGCCTGGTGCGCGGCATGGCGGCGACCCTGGACGTGGCCCTGCCATCAGGCCCGCTGCCGCCGCTCTGGCACTGGATGCTGTTCCAGGACTGGGTGCCGGCCAGCGGCCTCGGCCCGGACGGCCACCCCAAGCGTGGCGGTTTCCTGCCCCCGGTGCATCACTTGCCCCGCCGCATGTGGGCCGGTGGGCGGCTGCTTTTCCACGCGCCCGTGCATGTCGGCGAGACACTCACCCGACTCAGCACCATCCTCTCGGTCACCGAAAAGACCGGCGGCAGCGGCACCCTGGTGTTCGTGACCGTGCGGCACGAGATCAGCGGCCCGGCCGGACTTGCCGTCACCGAGGAGCAAGACATCGTTTATCGCGGCACCGAGGGCGCTGCGGTGAAGCCGGGTGAACCCGCCCTTCCGGTGAACGCGGCCGCCGCCCGCGAAGTGCTGCCGGATGCCGTGCTGCTGTTCCGCTACTCGGCCCTTACCGGCAACGGCCACCGCATCCACTACGACGCGGACTACGTGCGCGGCGTGGAGGGCTACCCCGGCCTGATCGTGCACGGCCCGTTGCAGGCGACCTGGATGGCGATGCTGGCCGCCGAACTCGGCCCGCTCGGGCGCTTCAGCTTCCGTGGCCGCCGCCCCGCCTTCGCCGGCACCCCGATGCAGATCGAGGCATGGCCCGGCGAGCGGGGCATGCAGCTGCGCACCCGCGACGCGTCCGGCGCCGTGTGCATGACTGCCGACGCTGGAGCATGACCGAATTGGCCTTCCTGACCGAGCCCGTGCCCGAGCGCGGTACGCTGCTGCCAGTAATGCTGGGCATCAGTCGCATCGTGGCCGACAATCCCAGCCGCATGACCTATCACGGCACCAACACCTACGTGCTGGACCATCCGGACGGTGTCACCATCCTGGACCCTGGCCCTGAGTCCGCAGACCACGTGGCCGACATCATCCGCCTGGCACCTGGCCCCATCGTCCACATCCTGCTTAGCCATACCCACCGCGACCATGTCGGCGGAGCGGCGGCGCTGAAGCAGCAGACAGGCGCCCGCACCTATGGCTGGCACAGCAGTGCCGAGGGGCGTTTCACGCCGGCCGTCCCAACCCATGCTGGGGAGGCCGTGCC
>CAXSEG010000013.1:0-28601 GCA_964235545.1 uncultured Acetobacteraceae bacterium | reverse complement strand
AACAGCATCTACGACACGCTGCTGCTGCCGACCTCGGACGGGCTGGGGCTGAAGCCGGGCCTGGCGACCAAGTGGGAGCTGGGGGAGGGCGGCAAGCTGCTGACGCTGACGTTGCGGGACGGGGTGAAGTTCTCGGACGGCACGCCGATGACGGCCGCGGACGTGAAGTGGTCGCTGGACCGCGCGCGGGACCCGAAGCAGGGGGCGTGGAACTCCCTGCTCGCCTCGGTCGCGTCCGTGGACATCGATGGCCCGGCGACCATCAAGCTCACGCTCAAGCACCCGGACCCGACGCTGCTGCCGGTGCTGGCGACGTTCAACACGGGCATCTTGCCGAGCGAGAAGTTCATGGCGACCCCCGGCGCCACGCTGGACGACAAGGCGAAGACCTGGGCCGAGCACCCGATCGGCACGGGGCCGTTCATGATCGTGGAGTGGCAGCGCGGCGTGGTAATGAAGCTGGCGCGCAACCCGTACCACTGGCGGATGGCGCCGGACGGCAAGCCGTTCCCCTACCTCGATCAGCTCGAGTTCCAGGTGATCCCGGACGACAGCACGCGGCTGCTGAAGCTGAAGGCGGGGGAGCTGAACGGCAGCGAGTTCATCCCGTACGCGCGGGTGGCGGAGCTGAAGGCGGATCCTAAGCTCGACATGCAGCTGTGGCCGTCGACCAAGATCAACTACCTGACGATGAACGTGCGGCCCAAGCTGAACGATGGCAGCGCCAACCCGCTCGCCAACCTCAAGGTGCGGCAGGCGCTGAACCATGCGGTGAACAAGGGCGCGCTGATCGCGATCACCACGCGCGGCCTGGGCACGCCGATGACGTCCATGATGTCCAAGGCGACGCCGTTGCATGACGGCACGGCGGAGCCCTACCCGTACGATCTGGCGAAGGCGAAGGCGCTGCTGGCGGAGTCGGGCGTGGCGCCGGGCTTCGAGGTGGCGTGCATGACGCTGGCGGGGAGTGCCGACGAGATCAGCAACATGACGGCGGTGCAGCAGATGTTCGCCGCCATCGGCGTGAAGCTGCGGATCGACCAGGTGGATAACGCGACCCGCAACGCGCGCTACAAGGCGGGCGACTTCATGATGCGCAACGCGCTGTGGACCGACGACTTGGCGGACCCGAGCGAGATCGGCTCCTACATCCTGTATTCGCCGACGATCCAGTCGCTGCATTCCGGCTGGCAGAGCGACCGCTCGGACGCGCTGTTCACGGCGAGCCAAGAGGAGATCGATCCGGGCAAGCGGCGCGCCGACTACAAGGAGATGCAGGATATCTACAAGGCGGCGGCACCGATGCTGTTCCTGTACGAGTCGCCGTATCCGGTGGCGTTTGGGAAAAACGTGAAGGGGTTCCTGCAGATCCCGCTGGGCAACAACTACTTCGACGAGGTGTATGTCGGGGCGTGATGGGCCGTTCGCGTGTGCGTCGTGGCGGATGGCGCCAAGAGGCTTATCCGCCCTACGGTTGGTAGGACGTGAGCCGCACCACCTGGCTCGCCGGCCGGCTGTTGCAGATCGTGCCGACGCTGCTGCTGATCGGGCTGGCTGCGTTCCTGCTCGCCCGGGCGCTGCCGGGCGATGCCGTGTTGGCCATGCTGGGAGACCATGCGAGTGACGCGACCGTCGAGCGGCTGACCCATCAGATGGGGCTGGACCGGTCGATCGTGGCACAGCTCTGGTCCTACCTCGGCGCGGTGCTGCACGGGGATTTCGGCGTCTCCACCGCGTTCCGCGTGCCGGTGCTGCGGCTGATCGCGGATCGGCTGCCGGTGACGCTGCTGCTGACGGGGATGGCGCTGGTGATCGCAGTGCTGCTCGGCTTCCCGCTCGCCTTCGTGGCCGCCTTGCGCGCCAACCGCTGGCCGGACCTGCTGATCCGCGCGGTGTTCCAGGTGGGGCTTTCCTCGCCGATCTTCTATGTCGGGCTGATCCTGCTGACGCTGTTCGCCGGCTGGCTGCGCTGGTTCCCGGTCGGCGGCTACGGCGACGGGTGGGGGGAGCGGCTGTACCACCTCTTCCTCCCCGCGCTCACCTTGGCGCTCAGCCTGGCGGCGGTGATCATGCGCAGCCTGCGCGCCGCGATCCTGCAGGTGTTGCGTGCCGAGTTCGTCGATTTCGCCACCGCCAAGGGATTGGCCGCCCACGTGGTGCTGTTCCGCCACGTGCTGCGCAATGCGGCGATCGCGACCGTGACCCTGATCGGCCTGAACGTCGGCGGCCTGCTCGGCGGCGCCGTCATCACCGAGAGCGTGTTCGCCGTGCCCGGCGTTGGCCGGCTGATGGTGGACAGCATCTTCGCGCGCGACTACCCGGTGATTCAGGGGCTGACGCTGGTGCTGGCCGTGCTGGTCTCGCTCGCCTTCCTGGTGACGGACGTGGTGCAGATGTCGCTCGATCCGCGGGTCGGCCGGTGAGGCATGTCTCGCTGGTGCTCGGCCTGGCGCTGCTCGGCCTGGTGCTGCTGTGTGCGCTGGTGCCGGATTGGGTGGCGCCGTACGATCCCTTAGGTTTCGACTACGACGCGCTGCTGCAGCCGCCGGGCTGGGCGCATCCGTTCGGCACGGACCAGTTCGGGCGGGACATGCTCTCGCGCACCATCGCCGCCTCCGCGTTGGACCTGCAGATCGCGCTGTTCGCCACCATCGGCCCGCTGCTGATCGGCAGCCTGATCGGCCTGCTGGTCGGCTATTTCGGCGGCATCGCGGACATGGCGTTCGGCCGCCTGGTGGATCTGGTGGTGACCTTCCCGTTCCTGGTGCTGGTGATCGCGATCGTGGCGATCCTGGGGCCGGGGCTGGTGAACATGTACATCGCCGTCTCCTGCGTCGGCTGGGTGTTCTATGCCCGGCTGATGCGCGGCGAGGTGATGCTGCAACGACGGCAGGACTACGTGTCCGCCACGCGCGTGCTCGGCTTCGGCACCGGGCGGATCCTCTTCCGCCACGTGCTGCCGAACGCAATGCGGCCGGTACTGGTGTACCTGGTGACGGATATGGCGCTGGCGATCCTGCTCGGCTCCAGCCTGGGGTATCTCGGCCTGGGCGCGCAGCCTCCGGCGGCGGAATGGGGCGTGCTGATCGCGGATGGCAAGAACTACTTCGACCAGGCACCGTGGATCAGCCTGTTCCCCGGCGTCGCGATCGTGCTGTGCGGGCTCGGGTTCAGCCTGACGGGGGATGGGCTGGCCGAGCTGATGCGGGTGCGGCGGTGAGCGGTCCGTTGCTCTGCGTGGACGGGTTGTGCGTCAGCTTCGAGACGCCACGCGGGACGATCCGGGCGGTGGATGGGCTCTCGCTCGAGGTGGGTGCGGGCGAGGTGCTCGGGCTGGTTGGTGAATCCGGCTCGGGCAAGAGCGTGACGTTGCGCGCGATCGGGCAGTTGCTGCGAGGCCGGGCCAGCGTCACGGGGGCGGTGCGCTGGTTGGGGGAGGATCTGCTGGCGGTGCCGCCCGCCCGGTTGCGCGCCGTGCGGGGTGCGGGGATCGGCATGGTGTTCCAGGAGCCGATGGCGGCGCTGAACCCCGTGTTGTCGATCGGGCTGCAGATCGAAGAGTCGCTGGCGGCGCATACGGACCTGACGCGGACGCAACGCCGGGCCAGGGCAATTGAGCTGCTGGGCCTGGTGGGCATCCCGTCGCCCTCGCAGCGGCTGGGGCAGTACACGCATGAGTTCTCCGGCGGCATGCGGCAGCGCGCGATGATCGCCATTGCGCTGGCGGCAGGCCCGAAGCTGCTGCTGGCGGACGAGCCGACCACGGCATTGGACGTGACGATCCAGGACCAGGTGCTGAAGCTGCTGCTGCGGCTGGTGGACGAGCTGGGCATGGCGCTGGTGCTGGTCACCCACGACCTGGGCGTGGTGGCCGAGACGTGCGACCGCATGGCGGTGATGTATGCCGGGCGCATCTGCGAGGTGGGCCCAGCTGCCGCCGTGTTCGGCCACCCGCGCCACGCCTACACCGACGCGCTGCTGCGCGCGATGCCCGGCGACGGTCCGGCGCGCGGCCTGCTGCTCAGCATCCCCGGCCAGCCACCCCGGCTGGACCGCCCGGTGCCGGGCTGCGCCTTCGCGCCGCGGTGCGGCTACGCCGAAGCACGGTGCACGGCGGAGGCGCCTGCCCTGGCCGCTCAGCCGGAGGGCCAGCGCGCCGCCTGCTACGCCGCCGCGCGACTGCCGGCCCGGGTGGCGGCGTGAGCGACCTGCTCACCGTGACCGGGCTGTCCAAGACGTTCCCCGTCCACAGCCCGCTGCTGAGCCGGCTGCGCGGCCGCCGCCGGGTGCTGCGCGCGGTGGACGGCGTGTCGCTCGGTGTGGCCCGGGGGGAGACGTTGGGGATCGTGGGGGAGTCCGGCTGCGGTAAGTCCACCCTGGCGCGCTGCCTGGTGCGGCTGCACGAGGCGGATGCGGGGGAGATGCGGTTCGACGGCGCAGATGTCCGCCGGCTGCGCGGCGCCGGGCTGCGGGCGTATAACCGTCAGGTGCAGATGGTGTTCCAGGACCCGTTCGGTTCGCTCAACCCGCGCATGACGGTGGGGGCCTGCCTGGCGGAGGTGCTGTCCGTGCACCGCGTCGTGGCCAAGCCTGCCATTCCCGCGCGCGTGGCCGAGTTGCTGGACCTGGTGCATCTCCCCGCCGAGGCGGCGCGGCGCCGGCCGCACGAGTTCTCCGGCGGGCAGCGGCAGCGCATCGGCATCGCGCGGGCGCTGGCGGTGGAGCCCTCGGTGATCATCGCGGACGAGCCGGTCTCGGCGCTCGACGTGTCGGTGCAGGCGCAGATCGTCAACCTGCTGCTGGAGCTGCAGCGCAGCCTCGGCCTCTCGCTGGTGTTCATCACGCATGATTTGCGCCTGGTGCGCCACTTGGCCCACCGGGTCGCCGTCATGTATCTCGGCCGGGTGGTGGAGACGGGGCCGACCGCGGCGGTGTTCGCCGCCCCGCGCCATCCCTACACCCGCGCGCTGATCCAAGCGGCGCCGCGCCTCGTCCCCGGCCGACCGGCGCGGGAGGATGCGGTGCGCGGCGAGCTGCCCAGCCCGCTCGATCCGCCCCCCGGGTGCACATTCCACCCGCGCTGCCGCATCGCGGAGGCCCGCTGCGCGGTGGAGCGCCCGGCGCTGGAGCTGCGTTGCGGTGGATGGCCGGCGGCGTGCCTGCTGGCGGGACCGGACGTTGGAGTGGCGTAGGTTCGCCAGCTTGCCCTTTGGACATCGTACTCAGCGGCGCCCGGCACGCTGGACACGGGGAAGCGCGGCGCGGCCTCTCCGTCTGACCATGCCTTGAAACTGCCCCTTTCCGCGTGCACAGAGCGGGCCGGGATGACCAGGGTGGATCAGGGCATGAGGCATGGTTTTCGGCATTTGATCAGGGGATTGCTGGCCGTGGCGGCGCTGGTCGCCATTTCGGCCAAGCCTGCATGGGCGCAGCCCTATCCGCCTCCGGGCGGCTATCCACCGCCGGGCGGCTACCCACCGCCTTATGGCTCTCCGCCGCCGGGCGGCCCGGGCTATCCCGGCCCCGGGTATGGGGAGCGCCGCCGCGAAGAGTACGAGCGGGGAGGCGGGCCCTCGGAGCGCGACCGCCTGCTGTTCATCCAGCGCGAGCGTAACCGGCGGGTGCTCGTGTTGCAGGAGCAGCTCGACCGCGGCGAGATCAGCCGCCGGCAGTTCGAGTATGGCGTGTCGCAGATCGACCGCGAATACGACCAACGGGTGGGCCAGTAGCGGGCGGCCACGCGGGCTTGAGTGTGCCTGCCTGGACACTGTCATGCCCGGGCTTGATCCGGGTATCCACGGCGTTGGGCGGATGACGTCGCTCGGTGACTTGGCAGGTTCACTGCACCCTGGCCAGGCCGGTGTGCGCGGGACACCGTGGATGCCGGGCTCAAGGCCTGGCATGACGGTACCAGTCGCAATGCTGCAGAGTGGTGGATTGGACCGCGGCTCGCGGTGTGGCGTGAACCAATTGCAACCCGCCGGTCCTGGTTCCGCGGCCGGGCGCGTGGCACGATAGCTCTCATGACGATCGGTATTCTCGAGACTGGGCGGCCGCCCCTGGACCTGCGCCCCAAATGGGGCATGTACGATACCATGATCCGCACCATGCTCGGCAAGCAGCGCGAGTACCGGACCTATGACGTGCAGGCCGGCGATCTGCCGGATAGTCCAGATGCGTGCTCGGCCTACGTGATCACCGGGTCATCGGCGGGCGTGTATGACGACCGGCCGTGGATCCCGCCGTTGCTGGACTTCATCCGGGCGGCGCGCGGCCGGGCCAAGATGATCGGTATCTGCTTCGGCCACCAGGCCATGGCGGTGGCGTTCGGCGGTGAGGTGGTCAAGTCGCCCAAGGGCTGGGGGCTTGGCCTGCACCGCTACGAGATCGTCGAGCCACCGCCGTTCATGCGTGAACCGGTCGGCCTGGCCATTCCCGCCTTCCACCAGGACCAAGTGGTGACCCTGCCACCGGGTGCCCGCGTGCTTGCCGCGAGCGCGTTCACGCCGTTCGCGTCGCTGGGCTACGACGATGACACCGTCTCGGTGCAGGGGCATCCGGAGTTCAGCCCCGCCTTCTCCGCCGCCCTGATCGAGGCACGGCGGGGTGTCTATGGTCCGGCAGCCGACCCGGCGCTGCTCTCCCTGCTGCAGCCGGACGATTGCGGACGTGCCGCCGAGTGGTTGCAGCATTTCGTGGATGGCGGCGGATTGGAAGGCCAGCCAGACGCCTGACGCGGCCGCGACCCGGCAGCGTGCGACCGGCAAGCTGCAGCTCGCGGTCAAGCGGCGCGACGCGGCCACAGTGCTGGACCGGTTCCGGCAGGAGGGGTGCCTGAAGGCGCGCCTGCCGCGGCCCGAGCGCGGGGCGTGGACCACGGCCGTCACGCTGAACAGCTCCGGCGGCGTGGCGCAGGGGGACCGGCTGGCCACCACGGTCACTGCCGGGCCGGGCACGGCGCTGACGGTGGCGAGCCAGGCCGCCGAACGGTTCTACCGCTCGCCCGGCGGTGACCCGGCGATGGTGCGCACGGCCCTGAGGGTAGCCGAGGGCGCCGCGCTGGAGTGGCTGCCGCAGGAGGCGATCCTGTTCGACCGCTGCGCCCTGGACCGCGGGCTGGCGATCGATGTGGCGGAGGGCGGGTGGCTGCTGGCGGCGGAGACGCTGGTGTTTGGCCGGGCGCTGATGGGCGAGACGGTGTACCAGGCGAGCCTGCGGGACCGCATCACCCTGCGTCTGGGCGGCAAGCTGGTGCTGCACGACGCAATCCGGCTGGAGGGGCCGGTGCAAGCCGTGCTGGACCGCCCCGCCGTGGCCAACGGGGGCCGCGCGGTGGCGACGCTGATCCATGCCGGGCCGGACGCGCCGGGGCGGTTGGACGCGCTGCGGGACACGTTGGCCCCGTTCGAGGCGGGGGCCTCCGTGATGGATACGGTGCTGGTGGCGCGCATCGTGGCGCGCGATGGGGCCTGTGCACGGGCCGCGATCGTGGCAGGATTGGCCGTGCTGCGGGATGGCCGCCCGCTGCCCCGGGTATGGAGCTGCTGAATGAACCTGACGCCGCGCGAGAAGGACAAGCTGCTGGTCGCCATGGCGGCGGAGGTCGCCCGTAAGCGCCTGGCCCGTGGCGTGAAGCTGAACCATCCGGAGGCGGTGGCGCTGATCAGCGATTTCGTGGTGGAGGGCGCCCGGGACGGCCGCACCGTCGCCGACCTGATGGAGCACGGGGCCTATGTGCTGACCCGGGCGCAGGTGATGGAGGGCATTCCCGAGATGATCCACGACGTGCAGGTGGAGGCGACGTTCCCGGACGGCACCAAGCTGGTGACCGTGCACGAGCCGATCCGATGACCGGGAACGGGCCGATGACCGGGAACGGGCCGGAAGCGGGCCGATGAGCCCGGACGGCACGGCACCCCCTGGGGAGACTCCGCACGATCCCTGGATGGACGCGCGCGTCACCCGGCTGGAAGACGATATGGGGGAGATCAAGACGACGCTTCGCCGCCTGGAGCCGATGATCGTCCGGCTGGATGCGGTGGTGCCGCATCTGGCGACCAAGGCGGACCTGACGAGTGAGATCTCCGCCGTCAGAACCGACTTGACGAGGGAGATCGCCGCCGTCAGGACCGACTTGACGAGGGAGATCATCGCTGTCCGGACCGATCTGACGAGTGAGATCGCCGCCGTCCGGACCGAGATCGGCATGGTCCGTAAGGAGCTGACGGCGGAAATAGGGGTCGTTCGCAAGGAGGTGACGATGGAGATCGGTGCGGTCCGGAAGGACCTGTCGACGGACATCAGGGCGCTGCAGTCTGACGTGTCCAACATCATGGTCGAACTCGCCGATAAGCCTTCCCGCACTTACATGTGGGTTATCGTTTTGGCCATGGTGACCGCCTTCGGCTGCGGCCTGGCCGGTCTGGCGATCCTGAAATGATCCCTGGCGAGATCCTCACGGCGGATGGCGACATCGAGCTTAACCCTGGCCTGCCGCGCACCACGCTGGCGGTCGCCAATACGGGCGACCGGCCGATCCAGGTGGGCAGCCACTACCATTTCGCCGAGTCCAATCCCGCGCTGCAGTTCGACCGTGCCGCTGCGCGCGGTCAACGGCTGGACATCGCTGCTGGCACCGCCGTGCGGTTCGAACCAGGGCAGCAGCGGGAGGTCACCCTCATCCCGTTCCGCGGCGCGCGTGAGGTGTACGGCTTCCGCGGCGCCATCATGGGCAAGCTCTAATGGCCAGCATCACCCGCCGTGCCTATGCCGACATGTATGGCCCGACCGTGGGCGACCGGGTCCGGCTGGCCGATACCGAGCTGTTCGTGCAGGTGGAGCGGGACCTCACCACCTACGGCGAGGAGGTGAAGTTCGGCGGCGGCAAGGTGATCCGCGACGGCATGGGCCAGTCCCAGCGCAGCCAGGCGGAGGGTGCGGTGGACACCGTCATCACCAACGCGCTGATCGTCGACCATTGGGGGATCGTGAAGGCGGACGTCGCGATCACCAACGGCCGGGTGGCGGCGGTCGGCAAGGCCGGCAACCCGGACACCCAGCCGGGGGTGACCATCATCATCGGGCCGGGTACCGAGATCATCGGCGGCGAGGGCAAGATCCTGACTGCGGGCGGGGTGGACGCGCACATCCACTTCATCTGCCCGCAGCAGGTGGAGGAGGCGCTGGCCTCCGGCGTCACCACCATGTGCGGCGGCGGCACGGGGCCGGCCAGCGGCACGTCGGCCACCACGTGCACGCCGGGGCCGTGGCATCTGGCGCGCATGCTGCAGGCGGCGGAGGGGTTGCCGGTCAACCTCGCCTTTTCCGCCAAGGGCAACGCCTCCCGGCCGGCGGCGCTGGAGGAGATGCTGCGGGCCGGCGCCTCCTCGATGAAGCTGCATGAGGATTGGGGCACCACGCCCGCCGCGATCGATTGCTGCCTGTCGGTCGCCGACCGGTTCGACGTGCCGGTGATGATCCATACCGACACGCTGAACGAGAGCGGCTTCGTGGAGGACACCATCGCCGCGTTCCAGGGCCGCACCATCCACGCCTTCCACACCGAGGGCGCGGGCGGCGGGCATGCGCCGGACATCCTGCGCGTCGCCGGCCTGCCGAACGTGCTGCCCAGCTCCACCAACCCGACGCGGCCCTACACGTCCAACACGCTGGACGAGCATTTGGACATGCTGATGGTGTGCCACCATCTGGACCCGAACATCCCGGAGGACGTGGCGTTCGCCGAGAGCCGCATCCGGCGGGAGACGATTGCGGCGGAGGACATCCTGCATGACCTGGGGGCGATCAGCATGATCAGCTCGGACAGCCAGGCGATGGGCCGGGTGGGCGAGGTGATCATCCGGACTTGGCAGACCGCGCACAAGATGAAGCTGCAACGTGGCGCGTTGCCAGGGGATGGAGCGGCGGACAATGCCCGGGTGAAGCGCTACGTGGCGAAATACACCATCAACCCGGCGATCGCGCAGGGGCTGAGCCACGAGATCGGGGACGTGTCGGTGGGCAAGCTGGCGGATTTGGTGCTGTGGTCGCCGGCGTTCTTCGGCGTGAAGCCGGACCTGGTGATCAAGGGCGGCATGATCGCCTGCGCCCCGATGGGGGACCCGAACGCCTCCATCCCCACCCCGCAGCCGGTGCATTACCGCCCGATGTTTGGCACCCTTGGCGGCGCGCTGGCGGCCACGTGCATCACGTTCCTCTCGGAGGCGGCGATGCAGGCGGATGTGGCTCGCACGCTCGGCCTGCGCCGCATGGTGTCGGCGGTGCGGGACACGCGCGGCGGGATCGGCAAGCGCTCGATGATCCACAACGATGCGACGCCGGTGATCGAGGTGGACCCCGAAACCTACGAGGTGCGGGCGGACGGGACGGTGCTGACCTGCGAACCGGCGCTGGAGCTGCCGATGGCGCAACGGTATTTCTTGTTTTAGGGTGCCGGCATGGGTGTGGTGTTCGACAAACTAGGGTTCATGCGCAAGCTGGAGGGTGAGGAAGGGTTCACACGGCCCCAAGCCGAGCGGCTGACCGACGCGTTCTATAACGCAGTGGTCGAAAGCGTCGCAACGAAGCAGGATCTGGGTGACATTCGAAACGAGCTGAAGGACGAACTCGCACTCCTGCGTACTGACGTGAAGGATCTTAGATCCGGACTGGACGTCATCAAATCGGAGTTGCGGGCAGAAATCGCTCAAGCAAAGGTCTGGGTCGTCGCTTCGATCGCGGCCGGGGTGTCGATCATGGTCAGTTTGAAGGTCTTTGGTTGAGGGGGCGGTGATCGACAGTTCAAGGCTGATTTGTCGGTGATTGGGCGTGCGACTAGTGCTGTTTCGTCAGGCGATTGGCCGCCTGAGGCCGAGTTCGATCGCGTGGTTCTCGATTTCGACCGCCGCCATCGCCGCCGCATAATGCTTACCACGGAAGGCGGCATCGAATTGCTGCTCGACCTTCCACAAGCCGTTCGGTTGCGCGATGGCGATGGCCTGGCGCTTGAAGGTGGCGGTATCGTCCGTGTAGTAGCCAAGCCCGAATCGCTGCTCGAAATCCATGCCCACGGCCCGGCGGAGCTGGTCCGCATCGCCTGGCACCTCGGCAACCGGCATCTGCCTGTGCAGTTGCTCGGCGACCGCATCCGCATCCGCGCCGACCACGTGATCGCGGACATGGTGCACGGGCTGGGCGGCCACGCGCACGCCATCGAGGCGCCGTTCGATCCCGAAGGTGGCGCCTATGCGGGTGGCCACCACCATCACCATGAGGACTGAGCGGGCCGAGGGTCACCCGTCTTGGCGGACGATCCGTTGGGTCGCGACTATAACGGTCATCGCGATGTGCGTCTTCTGGCTCATGCTGGTTGGCAATGAACTTCTTGACGAGCAATTAGGCGGGGTGCTCGGGGTTGATTTGCGCCTATCCAAAAGCGGCTTTTTGGCGTTGTCTATAGCTCCTGTGCTCGTTCTGTTTGCCTGCCTGCCATATGCAGTGGCTCTGCATTGGTCGAGGCAGCGCCTCGCGTTCTGGCCGGGGCTTCTGGTGACCTCGATTGCTGCGGCGGGGTTGACGGCAATTTGTGGCTGGGTCGTTCTGGTAGCCTCGATAAGCCTCGATGATGGATGGCGTCATCTGCGGGCGGCAGCCTTTGTCGGCTCAATCATCTTGTCCGTATTAGTTATGCAGTTTGAAATCCTGGTTGGGGTTCTTCCAGTCGTGGTCGGTTATGTCGGCCTTCGTGCAATCGGCAGTTACGTGCTGAATTCGGTTGTTTTACGAATGCTCTACGGACTAGGCCTCGGGGCATTGTCAAGTTTGCTGTTCGTAATAATCGCAGGCTCCGAACATACAATGGTGTTCTCCTGGCCAGAGGCGGCGTTGGCAGGGATGGTCCTGCTAATGACCTTCCGCCGCCGCTGGGCTGGCTTGCTTTGATCGCGCTCTCCCTTCTGCTGACTTGGCTTTCGCCTGCTTTCCCAACTGGCGCATATGCCTACAGTCATGGAATTGAGTGGGCGGTCGATAGCCGGGACGTTGTTGGCGAAATGACTGCCGCCGCCTGGACTACAGATACCGTCACCCACGGCTCCGGACGTAGCGACGCCATTCTACTCCGTCATGCCCATCGCGCCCGAACATCCGCCAGTCTCGCTGCCGTCGCCGAACTCGCCGCTGCAGCCCAGCCCAGCGCCGAGCGCCGACTCGAGACACTGGCCCAAGGCACGGCCTTCGCCCTGGCCGCCACCGTTTGGGGTGCACCGTTGCTCGCCGCCCAAACCGGCCAGGTCGCCTATCCGGTCGCCCTCGGCGCGCTCGCCGCCGCGCACGGCGTGCCGGAGGACGACGCGGCTCTCGGTCTGCTACACGCCTTCACTGCCAACCTGGTTTCCGCCGCTGTCCGCCTTGTTCCCCTCGGGCAAACCGCCGGCTTGCGCATCCAGGCCCGGCTCGCGCCCTTGCTGGCCACGATCGCCGCGGAGACCCGGGATGCAGCGCTGGACGATATCGGCGGGGCGTGCTTCCGGTCGGACATCGCGTCCATGCGCCACGAGACCCAATACACGAGGCTGTTCCGCACATGAGCACTCATGGCCCCCTCCGCGTCGGCGTCGGCGGTCCCGTGGGCACGGGGAAGACGGCGCTGATGGATGGGCTGTGCCGTGCGCTGTCGCCGCATTATGACATCGCGGCCATCACCAACGACATCTACACCAAGGAGGACGCGCAATTCCTCACCCGCGCCGGGTCGCTGCCGCCGGAGCGCATCCTGGGGATCGAGACGGGGGGCTGCCCGCATACCGCCATCCGCGAGGACGCCAGCATCAACCTGGCGGGCGTCGCGGACCTGAACCGGCGCTTCCCCGCCTTGGACCTCATCCTGATCGAGAGCGGCGGCGACAACCTGGCTGCGACGTTCAGCCCGGAACTGGCCGACCTCACCATCTACGTCATCGACGTGTCGGCGGGCGACAAGATCCCGCGCAAGGGCGGGCCCGGCATCACCCGCAGCGACCTGCTGGTGATCAACAAGATCGACCTTGCCCCCCATGTCGGCGCCAGCCTCGAGGTGATGGACCGTGACAGCCGGCTGATGCGGGGCGAGCGGCCGTTCGTGTTCTCCAACATCCGCGCCGGGCAGGGTGTCGCGGAGATCGCCGCCTTCGTGGAGCGGGCGGGCGGGTTGGTTCGCCCAGGCTAGACGGGTGGCAGGGTAGACGGGCCGCCTCGCCGCGGCTCACCATGACGGCCTCCGCGAGAGGAACCAAGGCGATGAAGACCTACGGCATCCGTATCCACAAGCATGGCGGCTCGGATGAGCTGCGGTGGGAGGAGTGTGACGTCCCGGAGCCCGGGGCCGGCCAGGTCCTGCTGCGGCACACCGCCGTAGGGCTGAACTTCATCGACATCTATCAGCGGTCCGGGCTGTACCAGATACCGATGCCCTTCGTGCCCGGGTCCGAGGCGGCGGGGGTGGTGGAGGCGTTGGGCGAGGGCGTCACCGGCTTGGCGGTGGGGGACCGCGTCGCCTATGCCGGCGCGCTCGGGGCGTATTGCGAACGCCGGGTGGCGCCGGCGGACCGCCTGGTGAAGCTGCCGGACTCGGTGAGCGACCAGACGGCCGCGGCGATGATGCTGCAGGGCATGACGGTGCAGTATCTGATCCGCTCGACGTACCGGGTGCAGCCGGGCGAGACGATCCTGATCCATGCCGCGGCCGGCGGCGTCGGGCTGATCCTGTGCCAGTGGGCCAAGTCCCTGGGTGCCACCGTGATCGGCACCGTGTCCTCGCGCGGGAAGGCGGAGCTGGCCCGCGCGCATGGCTGTGCCCACCCGGTGGTGCTGGGGGAGGAGGATTTCGTGGCACGGGCGAGGGAGCTGACTGGCGGCGATGGGTTGCCCGTGGTCTACGACAGCGTCGGGCGCGACACGTTCCACAAATCGCTGAGCTGCCTGCGCCCGCGCGGCATGCTGGTGCTGTTCGGCCAGGCTTCGGGCCCCGTGGAGCCGATCGATCCCAACATCCTGCAGCGCGGGTCCTGGTATCTGACGCGGCCGACGCTCGGCTCCTACGTGGCCAAGCGGCCGGAGCTGGAGGCGGTGGCGGGCGAGTTGTTCGCGGCTGTCGGGTCGGGTGCGGTGCGCATCGTCGTCAACCAGACTTATCCGTTGCGCGAGGCGGCGCGGGCGCAGGACGACCTGGAGGGGCGGCGGACGACGGGATCAACCGTGTTCATGGTGTGACGCGGCATGTCCGAATCGAGGGTGAAGGCGAAGCTTTGGGTGCAAATGGCCCTGCGCTTGGGGGCGGGGGCGGGGCGGGCCGGGGTGGTGGTGCGCAGCGGGGATGCCGATGCGGGCGGCATCCTGGTGATGCTGCGGGGCCGCGAGGGAACGGTCGTTTTGTCCCAGGTTCGATCGGGCAGCGGCGAGGCGGCGTGGTTGCGCGGCACGGGTGCCACGCCCGTCACCGAAGCCGCGGCTGACGCCTACGTCGCGCGGCAGGTTGGTTTTGATCCCGATCTATGGGTGATCGAGTTCGAGGCGCCGGATTACCTGCCGCCTTTCGAGGGAAAGATCGTCTAGCGGGCGGATGCGGGATGCTTTGGGTGGCGAGTTTCTCCGTTGCAGATCACTGTTGCTTGATTGCTCTAGGGTATGTGGCTCAACAGCCACAGTGGCCAGGATTTAGCAACGATGGCCTCCCGCTCGGCCAAGTTGGTGGTAATGTCTCTTCACCGAGAGCCGACGGGACGAGTGACGGACCATCAGGCAGTTGGCTGCGTGTGAGCGCAGATTAGTTATGAGGAGAGAAAGAATGAAGCTCCGCAATGCGCTTCTCGCAGCGACCATGTTGGCCGCTCCAGTTGCCGCTTTCGCCCAGCCGGTGGATGGGCTCTACATCGGCGCTGGTGCCGGTGGGAATATCCTGCAGACCGAGGCCGTACACCGCGGCCCGGTGAACTTTGGTCACGGCAGCGACTACCGGTTCGATGTCGGCCCGGTCGTCATTGGCAGCATCGGTTATGGCCTCGCCGGAACCGGCCTGCGCTTCGAGTTGCAGGGTGCGTTCTACGAGAACAAGATCGAGAAGCTGAAGACCGGCAATGTCGGTGGCCGGCTGACGTCTGCCGGCGGCGACGAGTACAAGGAAGGCGCGTTTGCCAACGTCCTGTATGACATTCCGCTGAACTCGTTCGGCCTGAACGCCCCCGTGTTCCCGTATGTGGGCGCCGGTGTCGGCTACGTGCATGACAAGTTCAACAACGGCCATATCTCGACGATCGGCACCAACGGCGTCACGAACCAGTTCCTGCGCACCACGGGCGAGAACGACAACCTCGGCGTGCAGGGCATGGTCGGTGTATCCTTCCCGGTCTATGACTTCGTGCCCGGCCTGGCGTTCACGGCTGAGTATCGTTTCCTGGCCGAGATCGGTGGCCGGTCGTATAAGGACCAGCTCTTCACGGTTGCCGGCAAGTCCGGTGGCAAGCAGAGCTTTGGCACTGACGACTTCAACCACAGCTTCCTGCTTGGCATCCGCTACGCCTTCAACACGCCGACGCCGGTTCCTCCGCCGCAGCCAGTGCCGGTCGTGCCCCAGACGCAGGCCCGCACCTACCTGGTCTTCTTCGACTGGGACCGTGCGGACCTGACCGACCGCGCTCGCCAGATCGTGGGCGAGGCTGCCCAGGCGAGCCGCCAGGTGCAGACCACGAACATCGAAGTGCAAGGCAACGCGGACCTTTCTGGTACGCACGCCTACAACCAGCGCCTGTCGCTCCGTCGTGCTCAGACGGTCGCGGCCGAACTGGTGCGTGACGGTGTGCCCCGCCAGGAGATCAGCATTCAGGCGTTCGGCGACTCCCGCCCGCTGGTACCCACGGCACCGGGTGTGCGTGAGCCGCAGAACCGCCGCGTCGCGATCATCCTGCGCTGATCGCATCCAGCCTTGGCCGTGCGGCGGCTCCCTCGGGGGCCGCCAAGCGGTTTGCCTGACGCAAAGCCGGTCCAGATATCTGGCCGGCTTTTTCGTTTCGATCCGTAGTGACCGCGCTCATCATCGTGGCGCGTCAGGAGAGTTGGTATGACTAGCCTTCGCACCGCGTTGCTCGCAGCTACGGTCCTGGCTGCTCCGGCCACGCTCATGGCGCAGCCGATCCAGGGCCTCTATATCGGGGCCGGCGCGGGTGGGAACTACCTGCAGCAGGAACGGGTGCTGGCCTCGCCCGGCCTCGGCCTCCCCGCAGGCCGCTTGTCCACAGACGTTGGCGGAGTGGGGGTCGGTAGCGTCGGCTACGGCTTTGGCAACGGGCTGCGCGTCGAGATCGAGGGCGATATCCGGCATAACCGGGTCCGCAAGATCGACGGCGCTCCGCTCGGGATCGCACCCACGGCGTCCGGCGGTGATCAGTTCAACTATGGTGGCTTCGTCAACGCGCTGTTCGACATGGATATCGGGCTGAACTGGCTGTATCCCTATTTCGGTTTGGGTGCCGGCATCACCGACACCGACCTCGTCGGCGTGCACAGTTACGGAATCGACTCGGGATTCCGCCAGTCGGATCGTGGATGGTCGACCAATTTCGGCTACCAGGGCATTTTCGGCTTGGGCTTTCCGCTCGCCGCGGTGCCTGGCCTGTCGCTCACGGCCGAGTACCGGTTTCAGGGCGTGCTCGATGCTCCGTCGTTCCATAGCTCGAGCAACCTGGCCGGCCGGTTTGCCCCGCTGGGCGCTGCTGCCGGGTCCGGTATCCGCGGCAACTTCAATATCAATAGCGACTACAACCACAGCATCCTGCTCGGGGTGCGGTATGCCTTCAACACCATGCCGCCGCCACCATCGGCCGTCCCTGTGGCACCGACGCCGACGGTCCAGCCGACGCGCAGCTACATCGTCTTTTTCGATTGGGACCGTGCGGACCTCACGGATCGTGCGCGGCAGATCGTCTCAGAGGCGGCCCAGGCCAGCACCCGCGTTAAGACGACCAGCATCGAGGTGCAGGGCAACGCCGACCTATCCGGCACGCACGCCTACAACCAGCGCCTGTCCTTGCGCCGTGCGCAGGTCGTCGCGGCCGAGCTGGTGCGCGACGGCGTGCCTAGCAGCGAGATCGTCGTCCAGGCTTTCGGTGACAGCCGTCCGCTGGTGCCCACGGCGCCGGGCGTGCGCGAGCCGCAGAATCGCCGGGTGGCGATCATCCTGCGCTGAGGTTAGGGGGCGGGTTCGGCCGGTCGTCCGTGGACGACTGGTTCAGACGCTGGGGATCCTAAGCTCCCTCACCCCGCTCTCCGCTGCCTTTCGGCGGGCTGAAAGAGCCCGCGGAACCTTTGGCGGCTCCGCCCTCTCCCAAAATAGGGAGAGGGCGGTCGTAGGTCGTTATCGGGTCTTAGCCGCCACGGTGACGCTGGCTGTGCGGATGGCGGTGCGGCTCCGGCGGTCCGGGGTTGTGCAGTTGACGAGTTCGATCGGTTGCACCGGCTGTTGGCCGGTCGCGAAGTCCGACAGTTCGGCACCGCCATGCAGCTTCATCACGCCTTCGAACGCGGGCAGGTTTCGGTCGCAGAAGGCGGAGCCGGCCTTCAACCCGTTCTGCGATTGGCTGTTGGCGAGGGCGGTGATGTAGTCGTCGTGCTGTGCTTGGGCTTTCTTGCCGAAATTGCGCGCGAAATAGGCGGTCATTACCTTCTCCTGCGCGACGAGGTCAGGACGGTAGCGCAGGACGAAGCTGTTGTAGCGCTCCGTCACGTCGCACGTGATTGCCGTCACCATCAGCTGGCTCTTCAGCCCCGCGACATCGAACGCCGTTTTGTCTGCCGGCCGGACGCAGTTCTGCGCGGCCGCTATCTGGCTGGTGAGGAGGCCAGCCGCCAGCAAGCTCGAGAAAACGATGCGCATACGCATCTCCTGGCCCCGAGTGGGGCGTCATCAAGGGGTTGTGTTCGTGCGCCAGGTGAAGCGCGACGACAGCTAAGCTGCGTAAAGCCTTCAAGCGCAACGAGAATCACCTTTGCGCGAGGCGGCTTGTTGGCTTTGTGGCTTTGTGGCCGCAGGTCATTCGGGGCCCGGTGCTTGCATTGCACGCCCCACGCCCGTCCCTCAGTATGAAGTGTCATGAACCATAGTCCGACAGATCCCTTCGCGACCTATGACCCCGGTCACTACTTCTGTGAGCTGACGACCCGAACAGGCGACGCGGGATGCATCCAGCAGGTGCGCGACCGAGTCGCCGCGATCGGTCTGGATGCGTTGCGC
This sequence comes from uncultured Acetobacteraceae bacterium, assembly GCA_964235545.1. Taxonomy (GTDB): domain Bacteria; phylum Pseudomonadota; class Alphaproteobacteria; order Acetobacterales; family Acetobacteraceae; genus LMUY01. Next base: position 10,342 of record CAXSEG010000013.1, on the reverse strand, counting down.
GCCCGTGCGGCAGGGGCCGAGCACGACTTGATCAACCTGGGCATCACCTTCACGGTCTACTCCGAGGCCGAGGCGATCGACCGGATTCTGCCCTTCGACTGCCTGCCCCGGATCATCACCGCGAAGGAATGGCGGCTGATCGAGGCGGGGGTTAAGCAGCGCGTCCAGGCAATCAACCGCTTCCTGCACGACATCTATCACGACCGCCGCATCCTGAAGGAGGGCATCATCCCGGCGGCGCTGGTGCTGGGCAACGCCAATTACCGGCCGGAGATGGAGGGCTTCCCGATCCGGTTCGGGACTTATGTCCATATCTGCGGCATCGACATCGTGCGGGACCGGCACGGGACATTCTGCGTGCTGGAGGACAACGCCCGCACGCCCTCCGGCGTGTCCTACGTCGTGGAGAACCGGCATCTGATGCGCCGGACCTTCCCCGACCTGATGGCCGGCATGATGCTGGCACCCGTGGACGATTATGGCCGCCGGCTGCGCGCTGCGATGGGGGAGATCGCGCCCGAGCACGTGGCCGACCCGAGTGTCGTGCTGCTCTCACCCGGCATCTACAACTCCGCTTATTTCGAGCACGTGTTCCTGGCCCGGGAGATGGGCGTGCCGCTGGTGGAGGGTGCCGACCTACTGGTGGAGAACGATCGCGTTTCCATGCGCACCACCGGCGGGCTGCGCCCCGTCCACACCATCTACCGCCGCATCGGGGACGACTTCCTGGACCCGACGGTGTTCCGCGCCGACAGCCTGCTCGGCGTGCCCGGCTTGATCGGTGCGTGGCGGGCCGGCAACGTGACGCTGGCGAACGCCGTAGGCACCGGCGTCGCCGACGACAAGGCCGTCTATGCCTACATGCCGCGCATCATCGAATTCTACCTCGGGGAAGAGCCGATCCTGCCCAACGTCGAAACCCATATCTGCGGCGAGCCGGACGGCCTGCGCTTCACGCTCGACAACCTGGCCAGCCTCGTGGTCAAGCCTGTCGGGGAGTCCGGCGGCTACGGCATCACCATCGGCCCACGAGCCTCCGCGGCCGAACTGGACGCAGCCCGGGCCGCGCTGATCGCGGATCCGGGCAACTGGATCAGCCAGAAGCTGATCGACCTGTCGGTCGCCCCGACGTTGACGCCCGGCGGCCTGCGCCCCCGCCACCTGGACCTCCGTCCGTTCGCCATCACCGGGCGCGACACCTGGGTGCTGCCCGGCGGGCTGTCCCGGGTGGCCATGAAGGAGGGCAGCCTGATCGTGAACTCCTCCCAGGGCGGCGGCTCGAAGGACACCTGGGTGCTGGCCGACGAATGAGCGGATCCCTGAAGGACACGCTGCTGCTCGCCCGCTATGCCGAGGGGCTGTTCTGGATGGCGCGCTACGTCGAGCGGGTGGAGAACCTCGCCCGCCTGATCGATGTCACGCAGACCTTCGAGAGCCCGGGGCGGGAAGGCGAGGCCTGGAGCGCCTTGTTGCGGATCAACGCCGATGAGGGCCGCTACCTGGACTCCGGTGGCAAGCTCGACGCGGACGGGGTGAAGCACTTCTATCTGCTGGACCGTGGCAACCACACATCGATCCCCGCCTCGCTGGAGGCCGGGCGCACCAACGCGCGTCTGCTGCGGCCGCTCATCAGCACCGAGATGTGGATGCAGATGAACGTGTTCCACCGCGCCGTGCTGGCCATCACGCCGGCGGAGCTGGAAGGCGACCACCTCACCCGGCTCTGCGCCCGGCTGAAGGAGGGGGTGCAGGCGCATACCGGGATCACGGAGGGCACGTTCTTCCGCGACCAGGGGTGGAACTTCTACATGCTCGGCCGCCTGATCGAGCGGGCAGACCAGACGACTCGGCTGCTGGACATCAAGTACCACCTGCTGCACCTCCCGCACGGGGAGGAGCGGCGGCTGACCGACCTTACGCAGTGGAGTGGCGTGTTGCGGGGGGCTGCGGGCTACCACGCGTTCCGCCGGGTCGCCCCGGCCGGGTTCGAGCCATCGGACGTGGTGGCGTTCCTGCTGTCGGACCGCTCCTTCCCGCGCAGCGTGACGTTGTGCGTCAGCCAGGTCGAGTGGCACCTGATGCAGCTGCGCAGCCGCTACAACCTGCGCGGGACGCGGGCGGCGCTGGAGCGGATCGAGGAGGTGCGGGCGGCGCTGTCATCCAACCGGGTCGAGGACCTGATCTCCCACGGGCTGCACGATTTCCTGGATGCGATGCAGCGGGACCTGATCCTGCTCGCGGGCGAGATCGGCTACGCGTTCTTCCGGGACTGGCGGCCCGAGCCACAGGCGCCGCAGCAATCCCGATCGGATGCGGGGCAGACGCAGGTCATGGGCGGGATGTCCCAGGCGCAGACGCAACCGCTACCGGGGCCCCCCGGCGGCTAGCGGCAGCGGCGCTTGCCGGCCGACTTCGTCACGGCAGCGAGGGCCTCACCCATGGTGTCGAACCGGCCGATGTCGCGGCCGTCCATCGAGCGCCAGACCCGGATGGCACGGCCTTGCCGCACGGCGCCCCAGGCCGCCCAGCGCGCATCGGGCGGGTAGAAGCTGGCGAACTCGCCCACTTCCGGCGGGTCGTCGTGGCGGCGCTTGTAGATGGCGAGCCGTACGCCGCCCTGGTTCCGCGCCTCCCAGCTCAGCACGTCCAGGCGGTCGGCCGCGGTGAAACGGTCATTTCCGACGCGCGGAACGAACGGGATGATGGCCGCGCTTGGTTTGGTATCCTCGACTTGCATCGGGCGCTCCGACTGTCTCTTGCGACAGGCGCTTGTATGGCAAACTGATCATCACTCAAACGTGATTCGGTTCACAAATTTCGTGAGTTGCACATGCGCCACACCCGGACAGAGTTCCTCGCTATCGCTTACGAGGAGGCTGGGCCACCGGATGGCCCGCCCACCATCCTCCTGCACGGATTTCCCTACGATCCCCACGCCTATGATGCGGCAGCGGCCGCTTTGGCGGAGTTGGGATGGCGGGTGATCACGCCGTACCTCCGTGGCTATGGGCCGACGTGCTTCCTGTCGACCGACACCATGCGCTCGGGGCAGCAGGCCTCGCTCGGCCTGGATCTGCTGGCGTTGATGGACGCGTTGGGCCTGCAGCGGGCGGTCCTGGCGGGGTATGACTGGGGCGGGCGCGCCGCCTGCGTCGTCGCGGCCCTCCAGCCGGAGCGGGTACGTGGCTTGGTGAGTTGTGGCGGCTACAACATCCAGGACATCGGCGCCGCCGCCGCGCCATACCCGCCGGAGGCCGAATACCGGCTGTGGTATCAATATTATTTCCACGGTGAGCGCGGCCGGGCCGGGCTGACGCAGGATCGGCGGGCGGTCTGCCGGCTGCTCTGGCGGTTGTGGTCGCCGAGCTGGGCGTTCGACGACGCGACGTTCGAGCGCAGCGCCGCCGCCTTCGACAATCCCGATTTCGTGGACGTGGTGCTGCACTCCTACCGCCATCGCTTCGCCCTGGTCCCCGGTGACCCGGTGGCCGACGCGTGGGAGCGGCTTCTGGCCGCCCAACCGCCGATCGCCGTACCGTCCATCGTGCTGCACGGGGCCGATGACGGCGTGTCGCCTCCGTCGAGCTCCGAGCAGCATGGCCGGCATTTCACCAGCGCCTATGAGCGCCGGGTCATCGCCGGCGCCGGGCACAACCTGCCGCAGGAGGTGCCTGGCGCCATGGTGGCCGCCATCCAGGACCTGGCAGCGGAGCGGTAAGGATGATGCTATCGCCGGTTGAGAGGGTGACGGTATCGGGTTAGAACGATGCACCGCCGCGGCAGGCTGTGCGTCCGGGCGAATGTTCTCGGGGCTGACCTGACATGATCTCGGCTGACGTCCGGGCTAGCCAACCTTACTCGATGTGTTGCCTCGCGGCCGGACAGGTGGGCCGACCATGAACGATTCGATGTCATTGCCCGCTCAAAGCAATCTCTCGCTCGAGGGAAACATCGACCGGATCGAGGCCAATGTCCTGAAGCTCTGGTGCCGCGACGCGGCCCGGCCGGATCATCCCGTCCTGGTCGATATATCGATCAACGACCAGCTGTTTGGGCGGTTCGTGGCTGGCGAATACCGGCCGGACTTGGAGACGGCGGGGAAGGGAACCGGCCATCACGGCCTGACGGTGGATTTCAACGGGTCCCGGATGATCCCCCGGGAAGGGGCGGTGATGGTGACCGCCTGTGCGTCCGAAACCCCTGGCCAGCCGTTCGCCTTTGTCGAGCTTCGTCCTGACGTGGTTGACAACCTGCAGCTTTCGGCGACCGCCGTCAGCCATTTGCAGCGGCATATCCCGCGCCTCGTCGAGGAGCTATATGACCGGGGACGGATGGGGTGGGGACCGCCGCAGAAAGCCACCTTCGATGACCGTGTCGCAGCGCCCATCGTGCAGATGATGGCCAATGCGAGCCCGGGCCAGCGCAAGGTCCCGGTCTCGAAATACGGCAACTTCGTTCGCCAGCGTTTCCGTGTCGAGGAGCAGTTCAACGTCGGCCAGGCGTCGGTCGAGTCCGATAACTTCCTCAAGTGGTATCTGGAGTTCTATCTGCGGCTGCGCGCCGACCAGCGTGCGCCGTTGTCGTCGGCCGAAATCGCCTATCTCAATGAGTTGGTGATCTATGGTGGCCAGCAATATCATCTTAGCCGGGTGACTTGGACCTTCCTGCTGGACGATCGAGCCCTGCTGAGCCGCCTCAATCTCAAGTCACCCGACAGCTACCTGGAGGTGGTCTACTGGTGGTCGATTCAGCGAAGCCGGGTGTTGTGGGCGGAGGATTGCCTGGTTGCGCCGACCTACATCCAAGCGCTGGGCGAGGTGGCCGACCGTTGGCGCGTGCTGAACTTTCCGTTGAGCCGTTTCATGGAGTTGCATTTCAGCCGCCGGGTCGACTGGCATTTCCTGCACCTGGATTACGAGCAGGACCGAAGTGTCCTCTACGCCCTGCTGCTACTGGATGCCGCAAGCCAGCCGACGCTGTTGCAATACTTGCCGCATGGCTGGGTCGGGAAGCTCCTGCAGCCCCGCCACCACGGGAAGTCCATGCTGGAACACTTCGTCCGCCAGGTCGCCGAGCCGAGCCCGGCGGTGGATTACGCGCTGGATTACAAGCGGGCGATGAAGGCACTCGGGTTCGACGTGGACCGCCGCCGCGCCACGACACTTACGGCCGAGGGTCACCGGGTCACCAACGCTGGCCTGCGGCCGGAGATGGCGTCCGTAGAGCCGGTTTCGGTTCAGGTCATCGGGCCTTTGCAGAAAGCGTCTGGCCTGGGTCAGGCGACGCGGATGTCGTACGACGCCCTGGTACGCCATTTCCCGGATTGTTCGGCCCATGATTTCGACATGGATAATCCTGCGCCGGTCGGCTTTAACGTTAAACGGCCCAGTGCACCGCTACGGGCTGCCAAGGTCAATTTGATCCACCTGAATGCCGAGTCGATCCCGCTCGCCTTCGCCTTCCTGCCCGATGTGTTCACGAATGCCTACAACATCGGCTACTTCTTCTGGGAACTCGACTCTCCGGCGCCGTGCCACTCCCTCGCCCTGGACCTGCTGGACGAGGTGTGGGTCTCCTCGCAATACGGGGTGGACCAGTACACGCCGTTCACTTCCATCCCTATCACCAAGATCAGCATGTCGTATGAGGACGTGCCGGTGCCGTCCCGGAGTGCGGCCCGCGCCTATCTCCGCTCGATGCTGGGCTATGCGGACGATTGCTTCGTGTTCTTCGCGGCGTTCGACTCGTTCTCCTTCATCCAGCGCAAGAACCCGCAGGCTGTCGTCAGGGCATTTCTCGACGCGTTCCCTACCGGTGACAATGTCCGTCTGGTGCTGAAGACCCATAACCGCGACTTCATCAATGACCCGGTGCAGCGCAAGATCTGGCAGTTGATGGACGAGGCCGTGCATGCCGACCCGCGTATCGCCATCATCAACGAGACGCTCCCGTACGATCAGCTGCTGCTGCTCAAGACGGGGTGCGACTGCTACGTCTCGTTGCACCGCTCCGAGGGGTGGGGCTTCGGCATGATCGAGGCGATGCACCTGGGCGTCGCGGTGCTGGCGACAGGGTATTCCGGCAACATGGAGTTCTGCACGCCGGAGACGGCTTGGATCGTCGGCTACACGCTGCGCCCGGTCGGGCCTGGGGACTACATCTTCGTCAAGCCGGGACAAGCGTGGGCGGAGCCCGACCATGCCGACGCGATCCGCCAGATGCGGGCCGTCGTCAGCAATCTGCTGGAGCGTGTCCAGCGGACGGCCTACGCCAAGGCGTTCGTGGACCGGCATTTCTCGCCCTCCATCGTTGCCCGGCGGTATGCCGACCGTTTGGGACAGATCGCCGCGGCCGGAAGCCGGCCGCGTCGCCCGCCCGCCGCCTGATCCGGGATCCCTGCGAGGGGGGTGTCCCAGCCGGCGGCTTCGCAGACCTAACGTTCCTCCATTGAACAGGTCCACCGATGCCCGAGCCGATCGCCTTCGACGAATTGGACCTGATGGCGGAGGTGATGCGCGAGGAGGGCACCCGCCCGGACGGGCGCTGGGCTGCTTTCGCCGGGCGGATACTCGGGCTGCCGGACTGGTTCGACGCGGGCCTGGATGCGACCAGCCGCGCCTACCAGCAGCAGCAGGTCCGCCTTTGGCACGCCATCGCGGGGACGGACCTGGACTATGACGCGGTGCGGGACGAACAAACACCGGAGGTGGCGGGCTTCGACACGCTGAGGCTGCCCGGCTTCTATTCACGTCGGGACGCCGGTGCCGTCCCTGCTGCGGCCAACCACCTGATCGCGCTGGGACGCGTGGTGCAGCTCTGCGGCCTTGAGCCTGGCGACAGCGCGATCGAGTATGGGGCCGGGTTCGGGCAGGTGGCGCTCACGTTGGCCCGGCTCGGCGTGCAAGTCGATGCGGTCGATATCAACCCGATGTTCAACGACATCGTCCGGCAGCAGGCGGAGTTCTACCGCGTCAACCTGCGGGCGGTTTGTGGCGAATTCGGCGACAACCCGCGGCCGGGCGCGCGCTACGACGCCGTCCTGTTCTACAAGGCGTTCCACCGTTGCAAGGACGCGGCCGTGCTGGCCGGCAAGCTTCGCACCCTGGTGGAACCGGGTGGCATTGTACTGCTGGCCGGCGAACCGGTCGTCGCCCAGCAACCGAGCGTCCCCTATCCTTGGGGCATGCGGCTGGATGCCGAGGCGGTGGCCGTCGTCCGTTGGCGCCACTCGTTCGAGCTTGGCTACCAGGAAGACCACCTCGTGCGCCTGTTCATAGCCAACGGTTTCGTCTGGACCAAGCATCTTTGCGCCTTGACTGGTCACGGGGATGCGCACGCGTTCAGGCTCCGCCCGCAGCGCGTCGAAATGGCCAGCTACGCAATGCCGTCGGTCGAGGCGTCGGGCTGGCACGCGACGGAGCCGACCGGCCGGTGGACGGCTGGACCGGCCTCGCTGCCGATCGATGCCGGCGGTGGGCACAGCCACGTCCGCATCGCGCTCAGCAACCACCATCTGCATCGGACCGCCTGTACGATCGTATGTGGCGCATGTTCGGCCGAGGTCTCGCTGGAAGCGCTTGGCAGAATGCTCGTCACGTTGCCATGCGCCCCCGGTACGGGCAGCGTCAAGATTGTGGCCGACCCGGTGGGGGCGCCGGCCCATGCGGATGGCAGGCTGCTCGGCCTATTCGTGCACTGGTTCGAGTATGTGGATGCGAGCGTCGAGGCCGGACCCGCCAAGCTTGATCCCGACCGGGCCGAACTGGTGAAGATCGTGACGCTGGCGGGCCAGGACGTGAGCCTCGTCGGGGATCCGACCGACCCTTATTTCGCCGAGGCAGGCTCCCATGCGGCCGATATGGCGGGTCTGACCCGGCGCGTGGCAGCGTTGCCGGAGGGCGCCGTGATCTTGGACGTGGGGGCCAATCTCGGCCTGTCCGCCATCGCGATGGCGGTTGCCAACCCTGGCGCCCACGTGATCGCGTTCGAGCCCAACCCGGTGACCTACGGCTACCTGCACCGCAACGTTGCGGCGTTCAGCAACATCGAAGCAGTGCAGGCCGCCGTGTCCGACCGTGCGACCGTGCTGCACTTCCATCCGGCGACCTATGCCGCCGGGTCGCACGTGGTCGGGTCGGGGCACATCCAGGCCGGCATGCCGACCGTGGCGGTGCGCGCGCTTGCGCTGGACGATGTGGTGGCCGAGCGCGGCATCGCGCCAAGCTTCATCAAGCTGGATGTCGAGGGGCATGAGCCCGAGGCGCTGGCCGGGGCCGCAACGCTGATCGAGCGCTTCAACCCGGCCATCTACATGGAATTCAACTCCTGGACGCTGAACGCCTTCGCTGGCCACAGTCCAGCCGCCTTCGCGCGGGCGCTGTGGGACAGCTTCGATGTGGAGGGGTATCCGGCCTCGTTGCTGTTCCTGCACGAGAACCTGGTCCAGCACGGCTGCGTGTCGAACATCACGATGCGGTTGAAGCCAGGTGCCACAGTCCCGTCGCTTGATGAGATGTCTCTCCCGCCATCGGCGCGGGAGCGTCTTGCCGGCCGGTAGACGAGGGCTGCCGCCGGCGGACCGTCACTGAAGCGTCACAGTGCCTGCAGGCGCCGGCGGCGAGCGTTGCAGGCTGGCCGCTCCACCGCACGAACTGGCTATTGACGGGGTTTGTCCCCGTCGTGATGGTGCCGCGTCTCACCCGAAGGGGGCGCAGGATGAAACGGCCCGGCGAGCCTGTGTCAGACGAATTCCAGATCATGAACGCTTGGTGGCGGGCGGCGAACTATTTGTCGGTCGGGCAGGTGTATCTGCTGGACAATCCCCTGCTGCGCGAGAAGCTCTCGCTGGATCACGTGAAGAAGCGCCTGCTCGGGCATTTCGGCACGGTGCCGGGGCTGAACTTCATCTACGTCCACCTCAACCGCATCATCCGCGCGCATGACCTCAGCGTGCTGTTCATCGCCGGGCCGGGGCATGGCGCGCCGGGGGTGGTGGCCAACACCTATCTCGAGGGCACCTACAGCGAGGTCTACCCGGAGGTATCGCAGGACGCCCCCGGCATGCACAGGTTGTTCCGCCAGTTCTCGTTCCCTGGCGGCATCCCGAGCCACGCGGCGCCGGAGACGCCGGGCTCGATCCATGAGGGCGGGGAGCTCGGCTATTCCCTGTCCCACGCGTATGGCGCGGTGTTCGACAACCCGCATTTGATCGCCGCCTGCGTGGTCGGCGATGGCGAGGCGGAGACGGGTCCGCTGGCGACCTCCTGGCACAGCAACAAGTTTCTCAACCCGGCGACCGATGGCGCGGTGCTGCCGATCCTGCACCTCAATGGTTACAAGATCGCCAACCCGACGGTGCTGGCGCGCATCAGCCATGCCGAGTTGGAGGCGCTGCTGCGCGGCTACGGCTACGCGCCGGTGTTCGTCGAGGGGGATGACCCGGCGGAGATGCACCCCAAGATGGCCGCCGCGATGGATGGCGTGTTCGCCGGGATCGCGGCAATCCAGCGCGCCGCGCGGGACGGGTCGGGGCCGCTTCGCCCGATCTGGCCGATGATCGTGCTGCGCAGCCCGAAGGGTTGGACGGGGCCGAAGGAGGTGGACGGGCTGAAGACCGAAGGATCCTGGCGGTCCCACCAGGTGCCGATCGCGGACGTGACCAAGCCTGGCCACCTCGATCTGCTGGAGCAGTGGCTGCGCAGCTACCGCCCGGAGGAGCTGTTCGACGCTTCGGGCCGCCTGTTGCCGGAGATCGCCGCCCTGGCGCCGCAGGGCGAGCGGCGGATGAGCGCCAATCCGGTTGCGAATGGCGGCAGGCTGATGCGCCCGCTCCGCATGCCGGATTTCACCGCGCATGCCGTGTCGGTGCCCAAGCCCGGCGGCGCCACCGGTGAGGCGACGCGGGTTATGGGCCAGTTCCTGCGCGACGTGATGCGGGACAACCTGGCCAGCCGCAACTTCCGCGTCTTCGGGCCGGACGAGACCGACTCCAACCGGCTGATGGCGCTGTTCGAGGCGACGGAACGGTCCTGGGACGCACAGACCGTGCCGGAGGACGTGCACCTGGCGCCGGATGGCCGGGTGATGGAGATCCTCAGCGAGCACACCTGCCAGGGCTGGCTGGAAGGCTACCTGCTGACCGGTCGGCACGGGCTGTTCTCCTGTTACGAGGCGTTCATCCACATCGTCGATTCGATGGTCAACCAGCATGCCAAGTGGCTCAAGACGTCGCGGGAGATCGCCTGGCGGCAGCCGATCGCCTCGCTGAACTACCTGCTGACCTCACATGTCTGGCAGCAGGACCATCACGGGTTCAGCCACCAGGATACGGCCTTCCCGGACC
>CAXSEG010000012.1:0-29485 GCA_964235545.1 uncultured Acetobacteraceae bacterium | reverse complement strand
GGCGCCGTCGCCGCCGAATGGCTCGCCGCTTTCAAAGCCATCGTTCAGGACCCGCTCAGCCTGATGCTCTAACCTTCTCCCCCTCCTCTTGAGGGAGTGGGCTGGGAGGAGGGGTCGGCACCACTCGCACCCATATACCCGTTCGAACCACCGTTCCGTCACGGGACCCGCGGAGCACACAATGCCCGACCAATTCGACCTCATCGTCATCGGCGGCGGACCCGGCGGCTACGTCGCCGCCATCCGCGCCGCCCAACTCGGCATGAAGACCGCCGTGGTCGAGCGCGAGCACCTCGGCGGCATCTGCCTCAACTGGGGCTGCATCCCCACCAAGGCGTTGCTGCGATCGTCCGAGATCAACCACCTGCTGCACCATCTGCCGGAGTACGGCTTCTCCGCCGACAACATCAAATTCGACCTGCCGGCGGTGGTGAAACGCTCCCGCGGCGTCGCTAAACAGCTCGCCTCGGGCGTCGGCCATCTGCTGAAGAAGAACAAGGTCACCGTGCTGATGGGTGCCGGCAAGCTCGCCGGCAAGAACACCGTTGCGGTCGGTGATCAGTCCCTGACCGCCCCCCACATCATCCTCGCCACCGGTGCCCGCGCCCGGCAGCTGCCGGGCCTGGAGACGGACGGCAAGCTGATCTGGTCCTACAAGGAGGCCATGGTGCCGCCCGCCATGCCGAAATCCCTGCTGGTCATCGGCTCCGGCGCGATCGGCATCGAGTTCGCCAGCTTCTACCGTAACATGGGGGCCGAGGTGACCGTGGTGGAAGTACTGGACCGCGTGCTCCCGGTCGAGGATCAGGAAATCAGCGTCTTCGCCCGCAAGGCGTTCGAGAAGCAGGGCATGAAGATCATCACCGGCGCCAAGGTGACCGCCGCCCGCAAGAACCCCGACAGCATCACCGCCAGCATCGAGGTTGGCGGCAAGACGCAGGAGATCACCGCCGACCGCCTCATCTCCGCCGCCGGCATCGTCGGCAACGTGGAGGATCTCGGCCTCGAAGGCACCAAGGTCGTTGTCGAGCGCACCCACGTGGTGATCGACGAATACTGCCGCACCAGCGAGCCCGGCATCTACGCCATTGGTGACATCGCCGGCGCCCCCTGGCTCGCCCACAAGGCAAGCCATGAGGGCGTCGTCTGTGTGGAGAAAATCGCCGGGTTGAACGACGTGCACCCGATCGACTGGAGCAACATCCCCGGCTGCACCTATTGCCGCCCCCAGATCGCCTCCGTCGGCCTGACCGAGGCCAAGGCCAGGGCTGAAGGCCACGAAGTCCGCGTCGGCCGCTTCCCCTTCATCGGCAACGGCAAGGCGATCGCGATGGGTGAGCCGGAAGGCATGGTGAAGGTCGTGTTCGACGCCGGGTCAGGCGAGCTGCTGGGCGCCCACATGATCGGCGCCGAAGTGACCGAGCTGATCCAGGGCTACGCCATCGCCAAGACGCTGGAAACCACCGAAACGGATCTGATGCACACCGTCTTCCCGCACCCCACCGTCAGCGAAACCATGCACGAAGCCGTCCTGGACGCTTACGGCCGCGCAATTCACTTCTAAGCGAAGCCTAGACCGCGCCAAATCCTCACCCGCCCTCAGCGGCACCTTAGCGGGGGAGGGGGGCCGTGCGAAGCATGGTGGAGGGGGCGGGGCGCGGACGCGTTTGGAACGTTTCCGTGCGCCCCGCGGCGGTCCTCCTTCGCCAAATCGTACGACACCGCATGAACAACACGTTACGCCAGCACGCGACAACATAGGCAGCCGGAACCAATATCCCGAGACCAACCGGCTGTCGAAAACAGTCAGCGATCGCCAAACTTGGCTTTTCGGTAGCAACGGAGCCGAAAGTTAGTTGAATAAAGTTACGTTTAATGCGCAGTGTCTCGCCAGCAGCTAAGCCGGCTGGGACGTAAACGCAGTTTCGGTTCGGTTGCTACCGGACCTCCAACTTCGCTCGGATGTCCGACGGGATCGGCAAGGCACGCAGCACCTCGCCCGGGTCAAGCCGGCCCCAGATTCGCACCTGCTCCCCCTCGGCGACCTGCACGCCGTCCTTGTGGAAGCTGTGTTCTACCCGAAACGAACGCCCACCCGGCGACACCGAACTGATCCGATGCTCCAGCACATCACCGAAATGCGCCGGGCTGCTGAACCCGCAGCGCACGCTCACCAGCGGGCAGCCAACGAACCCTGGATCGGCAGTCTGTAGCGCCGGGAAGTCGATCCCTAGCCAAGCAGCGAAGTCGGAGAAGCCCTCATCCATCCACCGGATGAAATTGGCGTGGAACACGATGCGCGCCGGGTCGCACTCGTTCCAGTGGACGGTGAAAGTGCGGGAGAAGGCCGGCAACACGTGGTCCTTCTAGCGGCAAGATGGTTTATGCTTGAAGCATATTCCGGCAGCCGTCACGCTGCAGTCTCCTCCAGGGTCGGGGTGTCAACGTGGCAGACGACGGCATCGACAGCTTCGCCCGCGATAATCTCCCCCCAGCCGAGCTGTGGCCAGACCTGCTGCTCGGCGGCCCGGATTTCAGCTACCCCGAGCGGCTGAACTGCATCACCGAACTGCTCGATCGCTGGCTGGTAGCGGGGCAGGGCGCACGGCCCTGCCTGCGGCTCGACGATGTGCAGTGGAGCTACGCCGACCTTGCGGACCGGGTGAACCGCATTGCCGCCGTGCTCACCACCCAGTTCGGCCTGGTACCCGGTGGACGCGTGATGCTGCGCGCGCCCAATACCCCGATGATGGTTGCGACCTACCTTGCCGTGATCAAAGCGGGCGGCATCACCATCGCCACCATGCCGCTGCTGCGCGCCAAGGAGCTCGCCTACATGCTTGGCAAGGCTCGCGTGCAGATCGCGGTGTGCGATCACCGCCTGCTGGGCGAACTAGAGGCGGCGCAGACCCTGCAACCCGGCCTGCGCGCCCTGATTCCGATGGGCGGTGGCGGCAACAGCGACCTTTGCACCCTCATGCAGGCCCAGACCGGGCAGTTCAGCGCCCACGACACGAGGGCCGACGACCTCTGCCTCATCGCCTTCACCTCCGGCACCACGGGCGAGCCGAAAGGCACCATGCACTTCCACCGGGACATGCTGGCGATCTGCGACGGCTACGCGAAGAACGTGCTGCGCGCCCGGCCGGTAGACCTGTTCGTCGGCACTGCCCCGCTGGCTTTCACCTTCGGCCTGGGCGCCGTTGCGCTGTTTCCGTTGCGGATCGGCGCCGCCGCCATCCTGCTGGAGCGTGCTTCGCCCGAGGCGCTGCTCGACACCATCCGTACCCGCCGCCCGACGATCTGCTTCACCGCCCCCACCGCTTACCGTGCCATGCTCGCTTTGCGTCAGCCCGGCGACCTCGACAGTCTGCGCATCTGCGTGTCCGCCGGCGAGACCTTGCCCGAGCCAACTTGGCACGCCTGGCACGACGCGACCGGGATCAAGCTGATGGACGGCATCGGCGCCACCGAAATGCTGCACATTTTCATCGCCGCACCCGTCGAGACGATCCGGCCGGGTGCGACGGGGCTGCCGGTGCCGGGCTACCAGGCCAAGTTGATCGGCGAGGCGGGCGAGGATCTCCCACGCGGCTCCACCGGGCGCCTGGCGGTGCGCGGCCCGACCGGCTGCCGCTACCTCGCCGATGAGCGGCAACGCAACTACGTCGTCGGCGGCTGGAACGTGACCGGCGATACCTACCGGCAAGATGAGGACGGATATTTCTGGTACCAGGCCCGATCCGACGATATGATCGTCTCCTCGGGCTACAACATCGCGGGACCGGAAGTGGAAGCAGCGGTCCTCACCCACCCGGCCGTCGCCGAATGCGCCGTTGTGGGCGTGCCCGACGAGGCGCGCGGCACCGTCGTCAAGGCGTTCATCGTCCTGCACGCCGCTGTAGCGCCGGGCCCGGACACGGCGCGTTCGATCCAAGACCACGTGAAGGCCGAAATCGCGCCGTTCAAATATCCCCGGCTCGTGGAGTTCTGCGCCGCGCTGCCCAAAACCGAGTCCGGCAAGTTGCAACGGTTCAGGCTCAGGGCAGCGATCGCAGCGGCCGCGCCGCCTTAGTCTTGGCGGCACCGCTGAGACCTGGCGGACCCACCCCGTCCATTGTAATGAGATGAACCGAGGGAGCACTTCGATGATCCATGTCATCGCCGTCATAACGACTAAACCAGGCCGACGCGCGGCCGTGCTCGATGCCTTTCGGGCTAACGTTCCAGCCGTGCACGCCGAAGTGGGATGCATCGAATACGGCCCGGCGACCGACACGCCCGGCGTCGGTTCGATCCAGACAAAGCTCGGTGATGACGCCTTCATGGTCATCGAGAAGTGGGAGAGCGCAGACGCCCTGGCAGCGCACTCCAAGTCGCCGCACATGGCAAACTATGCCGCCAAGGTCAAAGACTTGCTCGCCAGTCGGGTCATCCACGTTCTATCGCCAGGCTAAGCTGGCGTCAGGAGCCCTTAACCCTCGTCGACCCCAAGCAGCTTCTTCAGGGCGTCAGGCAGAGGGTCACGCACCGTCTCACCGTAATGTTGCACGAGCGCCAGGTGGAGCCAACGGTCAACCGCCTGGGTGTCCTGCGGGCACTGGTTCGGCATCTCTGCGCTCCATGGTTGATAGCGATCCATGAAATGCTAAGCCGGCGATCCAACCGGAGTTCCCGCATGGGCCGGCCCGCAACTATGTCAAGCGCGTGATCGCAGTCTCATTCGCCTGGCCGCGGTATCACGGCGGTAGCTGGGCCGACGCAGTCACGAAGCGGGCAAGGCTCGCACCGAGACAGGCGTGCAGCGCTTCGACCGTCTTGACCCGTTGTGCTTTCGGCGTCCGCTCCAGGTCGATCTGGCCTTCACCGGACCAATACCGCATGAGGTCGAACCGGTGGAACAGCACGACGCCAGGCTGCCCCGACATCTGCTGCAGCGTCTGCGTATAGGGATCGAGGTCCGTATTGGTATGCAGGAACCGGCTGAACTGCGGATCCACCAGCACGAGGTCGGCTCCGGCATCCAGGATCGCGGCCGAGCCCTCTGACAACGTCTGAAAGAACGATCCGGCGGGAACGTTGCGGACTGCCTCCACTGTGCCCGTCTGCCAGATCACGAGCTGATACTTATGCGCGGCTAACTCGGTGCGGATAATGCCCAGCATGTCGCTCGCCAGCATGCCGCGCCCGCCCTTGACCGTCACGGTCACGGTCAAACCGGGGATCGCCTGCTGCAGGTTTTTCGCCATCTGCAGGGGGAACGCTGCGTCGGACGCCATGAGCTCGCCATTCCGCGGCCCGCTGCCGAGACCAAGGGCCACCCCCGTGACGGTTCCCGGCTGAAGTGACTCGGTCGGGCTGAACACCGTAGCCGAGCCGACGGTCAGCACGTTGAGCGTCTCACCGGCCTTCAAGATCGCGCCGACATGGGGCAACGGCGCGGTGCTGGATGTGAGATCCTCCGGTGCGGCACACAAGTCGGCCGCGAAGGCTGTCGTCGTCGACCCAGCCAGCACGGCGGCGAGCAAGGCGCAGCTTAGGGCCAGGGAAACGGCTTTCACGGCTGGGAGCGATATCAGGGCGTCACTCCGCCAGCAAGCGGCTTCGGCGCTGGCCGGCCCTTCTCCCGATAGTACGCGGACAATGCGCCGACACCGACCATCAACAAGGCGCCGCCGAGGTTGACCACCACCTGAACCCACCAGCCATCCTGCTCCTCCATGATGAGCCGCGCGAGGAAGGAGAGGAAAATGCCGGAGCAGAACACCGGCAACGAGTGCTGCCCACACAGTACGAAGGGCGACGCCCATCGCGACGACATCCACCGCGCCCCCGCCGGAATGGTGCGGGAGACGACCCACACGAGGGAGAGGATCGAGATCAGCCGGAACGGATGCAGCCCCTGCTTGTCCACCGAGAGCAGCGTCCGTGCGACCCGGGCCGGCATATGCGCCGTCAGCTCCGGATGGCGCCAGACGACCCACTGCATCAACAGGCCGAACACAATCACCAGCCCGGACAGGGCATCCATCGTGTGGCGGACGCGCGGACCAGGGCGTTCTGCAGGCGCATAGGCCATGATGGCGCCCAACATGAAAAGCAGCTGCCAGGTGAGCGGATTGAAATACCAACCCCCGCCGGACATCGTCGGCAGGTTGTAGCCGCCGATCCGCGCCGTCGCGTAAAGCGCGAAGGACAGCAGGGCGAGCACGTGCGGCCAGCGGAGCAGGGGCATCGCGACCGTGAACAGCAGCAGCAGCGCCACATACATCGGCAGGATGTCGAGATAGGCTGGCTGGAACATCAACAACAGCGCTTCCAGCATCGCCCGGTAAGGTTCCTCCCCGAGCGTGTCGAGGTGGATCTCGTCCAGGTAGTCCGCTCGGTCCAGAGTGGTCGCCGAGTAGGACACCTGGGCCGCGAACACCACGAACAGGAAGATGTGCGCGATATACAAAGTCCACGCGCGCTTGGCCGTGTCCGCGGCCGCAAACAACCAGCCATTGCGGTCCATCGAGCGGCCATACGCCAGCCCGGCACCGTAGCCGGCCAGCAGCACGAATACCTCGGCCGCATCGCAGAGCGCGAAATTGTGCAGGCTGAACTGGTTCAGCCAATTGTCCGGCGTATGGTCAGTGAATATCCACCACAGCGCCAGGCCGCGGAAGAGATCCACCCGCAGGTCGCGACCGGCACGTACCAACTGCATGCCGTCTCCCCCGCTTCAACTGGCGAGACATAAAGCCCGGTGCCCCCTCCGCGCAAGCATGGGACCAAGCCGTCATAATCCGGCCGCCAGCCGTTCGACATCCTTGGCAGCCTCCGTGTTCGGGTGGCGCACCTGCAGCAAAGTCTGCCGCCGGATCGCATCCGGCACGCGGCGATCGCGCCGGATGAGCCCGGCGAGTGGCGGGCTCCGGCCGAGAAAGGTAGCGCTGGCGCGAGCGAGGGTGGCATACGTGCGCTCGCCCGCCGCAGCGTTGCTCGCCTGGTTGACGACGATCCGCACGTCACCCCCGGGTCGGTCGGCCGCCGCCAGCTTCAGTACGGCGTAGGCATCCGTCAGGCTGGTCGGCTCCTCCGTGGCCACGACCAGCAGCGTGTCGGCGGCGGCGGCCATGCGGCGCACCGCCCGGTCCAGCCCGGCACCGAGATCCAGCACCACGTCATCGACCGAAGTTTCCGCCGCCAGCGCCGCCAGCAAGCGGTCCAGCGCACCATGATCGAGGCTGGCGAGCGCGCCGGAACCGGAGCGGCCGGCCAAGACGCTGAACCCGCCGGGCGGGTACGGCACGGCGCTCTCCGCCACGCTGCGCCGGCCCGCGAAGAAGCCGGTCACGTCGCGGTCCGGCATCAGTCCCAACTGGATGTCCACGTTGGCGAGACCGAGATCCCCGTCGAACAGCAGCACCCGGCGCCCCGCCTGGACCAGCGCGCGCGACAGGGTGGCGGCAAGCCAGGTCTTGCCGACCCCTCCCTTGCCCGAGGCGATGGCCAGCAGCCGGGGGGCACGTCGCTTCTGGGTCGCGATGCAAGCACTCATGGCAGCAACTCCAGGGCAGAGCCGGCGCGTGACGGCGCGGCGCGTTCGATGCGGCTGGCGAGCAGCGCCGGTGTGAGCGTAGCCAATCCATCCGCCGCACCCGGCCCGGTCCCGGCCTCCACCATGGTCAGCTTCCCGCCGGACGCTGCGGCCAGGACGCCGCCGAGCCGCCGAGCGAGGTCAAGCCGGGTCGCGACCAGCAGGCTGGCCCCCGCACCCGCGAAGGCTTCGGCAAGGTCGGCCGACTCGGACGGGTCGACACCGGCGGGGATCACCAGGGCGGTCTGCGCGTCGGCCGTGGCGGCCAGGCCGGCGATCTCGTCCCGCTGCGCCGGGTCGAACGGGTCGGCGCCGGCCGTGTCGATCAGCACGGGGCAGCCAGGCTGCCGGCGAAGCAGGGCGCGGGCGAGCGTGGCCGGGTGGCTGGCCACGATCAGGGTCAGCCCGAGCAGGCGGGTGAAGGCAGCCAGCTGTTCGGCCGACCCGGCACGCTGGCCATCGGTGGTGATCACCAGCGGCGAACATCCGGCCATGACCAGCCTTGTGGCCAGCCGGGCCACCGTCAGGGTCTTGCCCGCACCAGGCGGCCCGGCGACAAGCAACGGGTGCGGCGTATCCCGATCGTCAAACGTCAGGGTGCCGAATTGGAACAATCGGCCAAGCGCGTCCTGCAACGACCCGCCGCCCAGGCGGTCCGCCAAGGCGAGCGGCACGCCATGCCAGGCGAGCAGACCGGCGCGCGCGGGATCGGGCAGCGGTGCCGGATCGTCCTCTGGCTCGAGGGCGGCCGTGATCTCAACACCATCCGTGACCCGGCGCGTCGCCAGGATCAGCGCGTCCGGCCCCAACTCCGTACGCACCCGCGCCATCGCTTCGGCCATTCCCGGGGCACGGTAGAGCTTCATCCGCATGGCAGCATCTTGCGGGGCAACGATTGCCTCTTGGTTAACGGACGTCACTCTCACGCCATGGCCGACCCTCGCGCGATCCTGTTCGACACGTTCGGCACCGTGGTGGACTGGCGCACCAGCCTGATCGCGGACCTCACCAAGTTCGGCGCCGGGCGCGGGATTGCCGCGGATTGGCCGGCGCTGGTCGATGCCTGGCGTGCCGCCTACGCGCCCTCGATGGATCGGGTCCGGCGTGGCGCCACGCCCTGGACCAAGCTGGACGACCTGCACCGCCAGTTCCTGGACGACCTGGTCGCCAAGGTAGGGATCGACGGCCTTACAGAGGTCGACCGGGTGTATCTCACCCTGGGATGGCACCGCCTGCACGCCTGGCCGGACGCCGTGCCCGGCACGGCGCGTCTGCAGCAGCGGTTCATTACCGGGCCACTCTCGAACGGCAACGTCTCGTTGCTAGTCGATCTCAAGCGCTTCAACGGCTTGGCGTGGGACGTGATCCTCGGCGCCGAGGTATGCCGGCGCTACAAGCCCGACCCCGAGGCCTACCTCGGTACGTGCCGCCTACTGTCGTTGCAGCCGGGCGAGGTAATGCTGTGCGCCGCCCACAACGAAGATTTACGAGTGGCACAACAACTCGGGCTCCAGACCGCCTTCGTTCCACGGCCGACCGCATACGGCCCGGACGAGGTCCGCGACACCGCCGCGACCGGATCCTGGGACCAGGTCGCGACCGGCATAGACGACCTGGCAACCCGCCTCGGCGTCTAAACACCGTGCGCGTAGGGTGGGACGCCAAAGCACGTCCCACCCTACGGCGAAGCTACGCCAAGCCTGATCAGCCGGTGTTGCTTGCGCCCAGCGGACAGCTTTATCGACCCGTTTCGCACATCCGCGGCTGAAACCGTCGCCGCCTCGTCCGCCACGACGGCGTCATGCACCCGGGCTCCGCCGCCACGGATCAGCCGGCGCGCCTCGCCCAGGCTGGCGCACAATCCGCTGTCGGCCAACAGGCGGTAGACGGGGATGCCCGCCTCCAGTTCGACGGCGGAGACGGCGTAGCTGGGCAGCGCGTCCGCCGCGATGCCCGTCTCGAACGTGGCCCGCGCGGTCTTTGCTGCCTGCTCCGCGGCGGTCCGGCCATGGGCGAGGGCCGTCGCCTCCGTCGCGAGCACCTTCTTGGCCTCGTTCACCTCTGCCCCGGCAAGGGCGGCCAACCGGTCGATGTCGCCGAGCGGCATATCCGTGAACAGCCGCAGGAAGCGGCCGACATCGGCATCCTCCGTGTTGCGCCAGAACTGCCAATAATCGTATGCGGGTAGCCGCGCCGCCGACAGCCACACGGCGCCCGCCGCCGTCTTGCCCATCTTGGCACCCGACGCAGTGGTGATCAGCGGCGTCGTCAGCCCGAACACGGTCCGCGCGTCGGTCCGCCGCACCAGGTCCACGCCCGAGACGATGTTGCCCCACTGATCCGACCCGCCAACCTGCAGCACCACACCATAGCGGCGCCCCAACTCCCTGAAATCGTAGGATTGTAGGATGGAGTAGTTGAATTCGAGGAACGTTAGCCCTTGCTCGCGCTCCAACCGGGTGCGGACGCTGTCGAACGCCAGCATGCGGCTGATGGAGAAATACGGCCCGACATCCCGCAGCAGGTCGATATAGCCGAGCCGGTCCAGCCACTCGGCATTGTCCAGCATGAGCGCATCGGCCTCGCCCTCGCCGAAGCGAACGAACGGCTCGATGCAGCCGCGGATGCCCTGCTTGTTGGCCGCGATCCTTGTATCGTCCAGCATCACCCGCGCCTCGTCGCGGAAGGATGGATCCCCGATGCGGGACGTGCCGCCGCCCATCAGCGCGATCGGGCGGTGGCCGTGAAGCTGCATCAGGCGCAGCATCATAATCTGCACCAGGCTGCCGACATGCAGGCTGTCAGCGGTGCAGTCGAACCCGATATAGCCGGCAATCCGGCCGGCGGAGCATGCGGCATCCAACGCGTCCGAGTCGGTGCATTGATGCACGAAGCCGCGCTTCGTCGCGTCATGCAGGAATTCGCTGTTCGCCATCGGTATTGGGCACCAATTGTTGCGTAGGGGGCGCGGGCTACCATGCCCGGCGACCGCGCGCACTGGATATCGCGACCGCGTGTGGTAGAACGCCGTGCAATAATCCAGTTTTCCGCTCAAGGACTTTGCCCATGCAACCGCCGGACGACCTAGGCCCCGACGCAGAGCCGCAGCTGGAGCACATGGAACCGGCCCGTTCCGTCGAGCCTCCAAGCCCGCCGCCAACGCCTGCGCCCAATCCGCCGGAAGCCGCCCCGACGAGCGCGCCCCCGACGACCCGCAAGACACTGGTGTTCGCCAACGACAAGTCGAGCGGCAAGACCACCACCGCCAACGCCGTCCTGGTTAGCCTGCTGGACCGCTATCCCGTGCTGATGCGCTCCGTGGCCGTGCGCGAGTATGACCGGCAGCCCCGCCTGGCAAATATCTTCCGCAAGGAGGACGGCCTCGCCAGCATGACGCATTATGACGCTCGCAACGCCAACGCCTTCGACCTCAGCCGGGAGATGGCGCACGACCCGAACGCGACCGCCTGGGACGACCTGCTCTTCGCGCTCGGCAGCGGCAGCATGGTCGTGGACCTCGGCGCCAACATCTTCGCCGAGATCAACCGCATCCTGGACGAGGAGCCACGGCCCATCTTCCCGGAGGGCGGCCAGACGATGGGTGTCGTGGTTCCCGTCACCACCGCCACCGACTCGGTGGAGTCGGCCGTGAGTGCGATCGAGGCGGCGGTGAGCTGGGGCCCCAAGGTCCAGGTGTTCGCCGTCGAGCAGGAGTATCTCGGCCGCTTCGACGGATCGGTGGCGGACTGGACGGAGTTCCGCGACCGGATGCTGGCCGCCGAGGGCAGTCGATTCCACGCGTTGAAGATCGAGAAGCTGGCAGTGGCCGATATCGGCCGGGTGGTGTTCCAGCGCATCGACCAGCTGGTGTCCAACGCGCAGGAGATGCTGCGCTCCACCACTTTGCAGGGGGCGGACTACATCCGCGCCGTGCGGAAGGCGCGGTCCGAGGTTGCCTGGGGAGCCAAGACGATGGACTCGGTGCGGCCGATCGCGGATTGGTTCGCGCACTGATCCCGTCCAGGCCGGTTCGCTAGCGCACTGCTCCGCTCGTCAGCACGGGGCAGCTAGCATGTGGTCTCGGCTTGGCCCCAAACGGCTGGAGATACTGCCCGAGATGCCGCCGGGCATCCGGCGCCAGGGGCGGCTGGTCTCGCGCGGCAACGACAAAGGTCCGATCCGTCTCGGTAACGAGGCATCGTGGTACACGGACTTCTATCACCGCACCCTGGTGGTGCGCTGGCCGGTGTTTCTTGGGACCGGCATCCTGTTGTATCTCGGGCTGAACCTGCTGTTCGCTCTGCTGTATTGGATCCGGCCGGGGACGATCGACCACGCCAGGCCCGGGTCCTTCACGGATGCCTTCTTCTTCAGTATCCAGACCATGGCGACCATCGGTTACGGCGTGCTGACACCAGCCGGCGCCTATGCCAACCTCGTCGTCACGGCGGAGACGATCTTCTCCCTGCTCTTCGTCGCGATGACGACGGGACTGACCTTCTCGCGCTTCTCCCGCCCTACCGCGCGGGTGGATTTCAGCAAGCTCGCCGTGGTCGCACCCCATAACGGCCTACCAACCCTGTCCGTCCGCTTGTCCAATGCGAGGCGGAACCAGATCCTGGAGGCGGATGTCACGCTCGTGCTGTTGCGGCTCGAGCATACGCTGGAAGGGCGGACGATGCGGCGCTTCTACGACCTGCCGCTATCACGGGGCCACACCCCGATCTTCGCCCTGACCTTCACCGCCATGCACGTGATCGACGAGCGCAGCCCCTTGTTCGGAATGACGGCGGAGACGCTGAAGGCCGAGGATGCCGAGCTGTTGGTGACCGTCACCGGCCTGGACGAGACGATGAGCCAGACAATCCACGCCCGAACCAGCTATCTTTGGGACGAGATCGTGTTCGGACAGCGTTTCCGGGACATGTTCGGCTTCACCCCGGAGGGCCGCCTGGTCATCGACCATGGGCTGTTGGACGAAGTCGAACCGGCGCCGCTAACGGAACCGAAGCCATTCGGTGGCTGACGGGCTCGTGTCCGGCAGCCACCATCACGGGTCCGTTAGTCTGCTGCCAGTGCCATCGCCTTGCGCGCCTGGATCATGCCCACGTGATCCTCCAGCGCCTCGCCGACCTGTTCTGCATGGCTAGCGAACACGTGGTCGGCCCCGGGGTACACCCGGTAATCCACCGTGACACCCTTTTGCGTGTTCAGCTTATCGACCAGCTTGCGCACCGACGGCTCCGGCACGAGTTCGTCCGAATCGCCGTGGATCAACAGGCCACCGCAAGGGCAGGGGGCCAGGAAGCCGAAGTCGTAGTGGCTTGCCGGGGGGGCCACGCTGATCCAGCCGGAGATTTCTGGCCGGCGCATCAGCAACTGCATGCCCACGAAGGCACCGAACGAATAACCGGCGATCCACAATCCCTTCGAGGACGGATTGACCATCTGCATCCAGTCTAGCGCCGCCGCCGCGTCGCTGATCTCGCCGATGCCGCCATCGTAGCGGCCCTGGCTGCGCCCGACACCGCGGAAATTGAACCGCATCACGGAGAAGCCGAGCTTCTGGAACGACTGATACATCGTGAACGTGATGCGGTTATTCATCGTGCCGCCGTGCATCGGATGCGGGTGCAGCACCAGGGCGAGCGGGGCACCCGTCTCCTTGCTGTGGTGGTAACGGCCTTCGAGTCGGCCGTCGGGGCCGGCAAACATCACCTCTGGCATGGTGTTCCGATAATTCCTGCACCCGTCGCCAGGCACGGCAACGGCAAAAGCTTCATTTTGCGGATCGTCCGTCCGAGTAGTGCCCTACCCGACGGACCGCATATCGTTCGGCGCCACTTGGGGGGAAGGTAAGTCCTCCTCAAGACGGCACATAGCTCAGGAAACCGGTTATACTCCCGGCCCGCCGGCAAGACGCGCCCGGGCGGGCCTTCAACCCGGGTGCCAGACCGATATATAGAACTCGCGACCGCGCTTTCATAACGGAATTGACGCATGCCTTTCATGTTTTTGCGCGAAATGGTCACAGTCTATCACCAAAGGGACCCAGCCGCCCGATCCCGGATGGAAGTGCTGCTCTGCTATCCAGGCCTGCATGCCATCATGGTCCACCGTCTCGCCCACCGGCTCTGGGGCTGGGGCTTGTTCCTGCCGGGGCGATTCCTATCCCATATCGGCAGGGGGATGACCGGCATCGAGATCCATCCCGGCGCCCAGATTGGCCGCCGCGTGGTGATCGACCACGGCATGGGTGTGGTGATCGGCGAGACGGCTATCCTCGGTGACGACGCCTACCTCTATCACCAGGTGACACTCGGCACCGCCAGCACCGCCAAGGGTAAGCGCCACCCGACGGTCGGGCGCAACGTCATCCTGGGCGCGGGGGCGAAGATCCTGGGTGACATCGTCATCGGCGACGGGGCACGGGTCGGCGCCAACGCCGTCGTCGTGGCGGACGTGCAGCCGGGTCAGACGGTGGTAGGCATCCCCGCCCGCCCGGTCGAGCGTGACCGCACCAAGCCGGTGCCGGTCCCCAGCTTCCTCGCCTACGGCACACCGTGTGACGGCTCGCCCGACCCGCTGATGTGCCAGATCGAGGTACTCCGCGCCGAGTTGCTTGCCGTGGAGGCGCGGGTGGCTGCGATGGCACGCAACCGCGCGTCCAACCCGTCCTTCGAAAACCCGATTGTTGAAAACAATGTCAAAGCGGCCGAGTAGCGCGGCCTACCTGGACGCCAACGCCACCGAGCCACTGCGCCCTGCCGCCCGCGCGGCGATGCTCGCAGCGTTGGAGACTACGGGCAACCCAAGCTCCGTCCACGCCGCCGGCCGCGCCGCACGCCGGATGCTGGAGGAAGCACGGCACACCACAGCCCGCCGCTTCGGCTGCCAATCGGGGGACGAGGTGGTGTTCACCTCCGGCGGCACCGAGGCGGACGCGCTGGCGATCCACGCCCTCGGCCAGGGCCGCCGCCTGCTGATCGGCGCCACCGAGCACGACGCCGTGCGCGCCGCCCGGGCCGACTCCGAAACTGTGCCGGTAGACGCGGATGGCCGCCTCGACCTCGCTGCCTTGATACAGGCATTGCAGGGCAGCCCGGCTCTGGTCTGCCTGATGCTGGCAAACAACGAAACCGGCACCATCCAGCCCGTGGCGGAGGCGGGCCGCCTATGCCGCCAGGCCGGCGCGCGCCTGCACGTGGACGCGGTGCAGGCCGCCGGCCGAATCCCAACCAGCCTGCGTGACCTGGGCGCCGACAGCATGGCGCTGTCCTCTCACAAGCTCGGCGGCCCGGCCGGCGCGGGTGCGCTGCTGCTCGCCGCAGGCATGGATGGCCCGGCCCTGATCGCCGGCGGCGGCCAGGAGCGCGGCCGGCGCGGCGGCACACCCGCCGTCGCTGTGATCGCCGGCTTTGCCGCCGCCGCCACAGCCCCCGCCAGTGACCTGCTGCCCCTGCGTAAGGTGGTCGAGCGAGTCGTGACGGCATCGGGCGGTATCGTCCTCGGCGGCCCGGACCGCCTGCCCAACACCGTCTGCGCCGGCCTTCCCGGCGTGCCGGCACAGACTCAGCTGATCACGCTCGACCTCGCCGGCGTATGCGTCTCGGCAGGCGCCGCATGCTCCTCCGGCAAGGTGGCCCGCAGCCACGTCCTGGCTGCCATGGGTATCGGCGCACTCGCCGGCGAAGCGATCCGGATCTCGCTGCCCTGGAATGCGACGGAGGCGGATGTCGGTTTCTTCGCCGAGGCCTACGCAAGGATGGCCGCACGGCTCCACCGGCGGGATGAACGCGTCCTCCCCCCCCTCCCGTCCTTCACGGAAGAGGGCGGAGCTGCCCAACGTTCCGCGGGCACTAGCCCGTGGAATGGCAGCGGAGGGCGGGGTGAGGGGCGGCACGCATGACCGTCTACCTCGACAATCAGGCCACCACCCCCTGCGACCCCCGAGTCGTTGCCGCCATGCTGCCCTATTTCACCGAGCGCTTCGGCAACCCCCACAGTGCCGAGCACGCCATGGGCCAGGACGCGGAAGCCGCCGTGAACGCCGCCCGGGCCCAGCTCGCCACCCTGATCGGCGCCGAACCGCGGGAGATCGTCTTCACATCCGGCGCGACCGAGGCGAACAACATCGCCATCAAGGGCGCCGCCCGCTTCGCCGCCTCCCAGAGTTTGGAGCGCCGCCGGGTCATCACCGTCGCCACCGAGCACAAATGCGTGCTGGAGAGCGTGGCCGACCTGAGCGCCGAAGGGTTCGACCCGGTTGTCCTCCCCGTCCAGCCCGATGGCCTGATCGACCCGGCGGCGCTGCAGGCGGCGCTGGCCGAACCCACCCTGCTCGTCAGCATCATGGCCGCCAACAACGAGACCGGCGTTCTGCAGGACCTGCATCGGCTCGCCGCCCTCGCCCATGCAGCGGGGGCGCTGGTCCACACGGACGCCGCCCAGGCGCTCGGCAAAGTCCCGTTCAGCGTGGCCGGCATCGACCTCGCCTCGTTCAGCGCCCACAAGGTCTACGGACCGAAAGGCGTCGGCGCGCTGTATGTCCGCCGCCGCCCGCGCGCCCGTTTGCTGCCGCTGTTCTCCGGCGGCGGGCAGGAGCGGGGGCTGCGCTCCGGCACCCTGCCGACCCCGCTGGTCGTGGGCTTCGGCGAGGCCTGCCGCATCGCCGGCACGGAGATGGCCGCCGAAGCCCTCCGCCTCGCCGGATTGCGCAACCGCCTGCTCGCCGGCCTGCGCGACCGACTGCCCGGCCTGCGCGTCAACGGCTCCATGGCCCAGCGCCTCCCCGGCAACCTCAACATCACCCTTCCGCACGCCGATGCGCTCACCGTCATCCGCGCCCACCCCGGGCTGTGCGTCTCCACCGGATCCGCCTGCTCCTCGGCCGAGATCACCCCCTCCTACGTGCTCGCCGCTATGGGCCTCACCGCCCAGCAAGCGTCCCGGAGCTTGCGCCTGGGACTGGGACGCTTTACCTCCGCAACTGAGGTGGCGTTCGCCGTCAAGGCGCTATCCACCATTCCCGAACTCGTTTGAGGCTCCATCCGCCATGCCCAAGATGACCTTCGTCGAGCGCGACGGCACAAGCCGTGAAGTGAGCGCCCCGCTCGGCCTGTCTGTCCTGGAGGTCGCGCACAAGCATGGCGTGGATATCGAGGGCGCATGCGAAGGCTCGCTGGCCTGCTCCACCTGCCGCGTGATCGTCGACCCGGCGTGGTTTGCCAAGCTGCCCACCCCGACCGAAGACGAGGAGGACATGCTGGACCTGGCGTTCGGCCTGGAAAAGACGTCACGCCTGGGTTGCCAGCTCGTGATGACCGAGAAGCTGGACGGCCTGGTCGTAAAACTCCCGGCCGCGACGCGGAACGCTCAAGGCTAATCCACTCAGGAGGTAACATGCGGGTCCTCGCCGCGATGTCCGGCGGCGTGGACAGCAGCGTCACCGCCGGGCTGCTGCACGAAGCCGGCCACGAGGTGATCGGCGCCACGCTCCAGCTATATGATCAAGGTGCCGCCGCGGGTCGCAAAGGCGCCTGCTGCGCCGGCAAGGACATCCAAGATGCGCGCCGGGTTGCGGACCACCTCGGCATCCCGCACTACGTGATCGATGCCGAGTCGCGCTTTCGCGCCGCCGTGATCGCCGATTTCGCGGACAGCTACGCCGCCGGGCTAACCCCCGTGCCCTGCGTCCGCTGCAACCAATCCGTCAAGTTCACCGACCTGATGCAGCTCGCGACAGACCTAGGCTGTGACGCGATGGCGACCGGTCACTACGTCCGCCGCATTGATGGCGCGGACGGCCCGGAGCTGCACCGCGCCGCCGATCCGCAGCGCGACCAGAGTTGGTTCCTGTTCGCCACCACCCGCGCGCAGCTGGCCCGCTCCCTGTTTCCCCTGGGCCATATGCCGGACAAGGCCGCAGTTCGGGCCGAGGCGGCGCGGCTCGGGCTGGAGGTGGCGGCCAAGCCGGACAGCCAGGACATCTGCTTCGTGTCCTCCGGCCGGTATGACGCCACCGTCGCCACGCTGCGCCCGGACGCGATGGAACCCGGCGCCATCGTCACCGAAGCCGGGGCGGTGTTGGGCCGCCACGACGGCGTGGGCCGCTTCACCGTGGGGCAGGCCAAGCGGCTGGGGCTGCCGGGGCAGGTCGTGGTCGCGTTGGACGCGCCGGGCCGCCGCGTCGTGGTCGGCCCCCGCAGCACCGGCAGCCGCGCGATTGGGCTGCGGGAGGTGAACTGGCTGATTGATCCCCCCTCCGCGCTTCGCTGCACCGTCAAGCTTCGCGCACGCGACTCGATGCACGATGCCGAAGTGTCGGCCGATGGCACGGTGATGCTGGATGAGCCCGCCTTGGCGGCACCGGGCCAGGCCTGCGTCTTCTACCAAGGCGACCGCGTACTGGGCGGCGGCTTCATCATGCCGGCTATGGCCACGCCGGTACATTGACTTGGCGGCCCACCCGGGCCAAACACCGCGCCGTCCGGCTGGCGGCGTAGCTCAGCGGTAGAGCAGGGGAATCATAATCCCTTGGTCGGCGGTTCAAATCCGTCCGCCGCTACCAGGACGGTCTACTATTCGGCTTGGCAGTGATCACGGGTCGTTCCGTGGCCTTGCAGGGTGGGCTTCAGCCCACCAACGCCGCAACGGCCCGTGATCGCGTTTGTTCCGACCATGCGCGGCGGCGTGATGGGCTGAATCTCATCCTACGATCGACCGCAGTGCCTCAGCTTTCCAGCAACTCCGAATCCCAATACAGGTAATCGCGCCAACTCTCATGCAGGTAGTTCGGCGGAAAGGCGCGCCCGTTCTCCTGCAACTCCCACGTCGAGGGCTGCCGCGGGACTTGGCGCGGATGCATGTGGCACTCGCGCGGTAGCCGCGACCCCTTCCTCAGATTGCAGCAACCGCAGGCCGTGACGACGTTCTCCCATGTCGTGCGCCCCCCGCGGCTGCGCGGGATCACATGGTCGAACGTGAGGTCGTGCGTCGGCAGCCGCTCGTTGCAATACTGGCAGGCGAACGCGTCTCGCAGGAACACGTTGAACCGCGTGAAGGCCGGTCGCCGCGCTGCCGGAATGTAGTCCTTCAACGCGATCACGCTCGGCAGCTGCATCGAGAGCGACGGCGAGCGTACTGCCACCTCGTACTCGTTGAGTACGGAGACGCGGTCCAGGAACACCGCCTTCACCGCATCCTGCCACGCCCAAACGGAGAGCGGGAAGTACGAAAGAGGACGGAAGTCCGCGTTCAACACGAGAGCCGGGTAGTGCATTCCGCCGTCAGGCAATGCGCGCTCCTCCGGAAAGCGGCGCTAGCACTGGGATCGCAACGAGGCTGGACCGCCAGATCTATGCCGCCAAAACCCGTGGAGCTTATTGCAGACGCTTTCTCGCCCTGCAACCCAGCCCCCGTTTTTCACACGGCGGTCATGGTCGGAAGACCCGGCGCAGCGTGGCCAACCCCGCCGCCAATCCCGAATCGTCGATGCTATGGCCCAACCCTGGCGTGTACACCGCCTCCACCGGCACGCCAGCCGCGCGCAGCGCCGTCTCCGCGTCGCGGGAGCGGGACGGCGGCACCACCTCGTCCGACTCGCCGTGCACCAGCAGCACCGGCGCATTGTTGGTGCGGCGGTCGAGCTCGCCTGGCGCCACGAGCGCGCCCGAATAGGCCAGGATCGTCTGCGGCGGCACGGCGCGGCGCAGCCCGGTATACAACACCATCATGGCGCCCTGGCTGAACCCAACCAGGGCATAGGCGTCCTGCGGCAAGCCGAGCCGGCCCAATTCGGCATCGATGAACGCGTCCAGCAACGGGCGGGCGGCCGCCGCGCCAGCCGCCATCAGGGCCGGGTTACGGTCCTGCAGCGACCACCACTGGCGGCCGTGCGGCGCGCCGTCACAAGGCTCCGGCGCGTTTGGGGCGGCGAAGGCGGCATCGGGCAGTGCCCGGCCGAGCAGCGGCGCCAAGCCGATCAGGTCGTGGCCGTCCGCACCCACGCCATGGCACAGCAGCACGAGCTGCCGTGCCGCCCCGCCGGACGCCGGACCCCAGCGCGTCGCCTGCAATTCCGCCATCACCACTCTCCCGTTATGGTTCGAACCATGCCCAACGGTACTATGGTTGGCCCGGCGCCCCTGTCCATCAACACCCGGTTCGCGCCGAGCTCGACCGGCCACCTCCATTTGGGCCACGTCCACGCCGCCCTGTCCGCGTGGCGCCGCGCACGGGCGGCGTCCGGACGATTCTTGTTGCGGATCGAGGATATCGACACGGCCCGCTGTCGCCCCGCGTTCGACCGTGCGATCCTGCAGGACCTCGCCTGGCTCGGCTTCGATTGGGACGGTCCCGTGCGGCGGCAATCAGAGCACATCGGCGACTATGCCGCCGCTCTCGACATGCTGCGGCAGCACGGCTTGCTCTATCCCTGCTTCTGTAGCCGGGCGGACATCGTGCGTGCCAACACGGCACCCCACGGTCCGGACGGCCCGGTCTATCCCGGCACCTGCCGCGCCGTGCCCCCGGCGGAACGCATGGCCCGCATCGCCGCCGGCCAGCCCCATGCCTGGCGCCTCGACACCGTGGCTGCCCTGGCCCGCACCGGCCCGCTCACCTTCGCCGAAGCCGGGCAGGGCCGCCTGGCTTGCGACCCGCTCGCCTTCGGGGACGTCGTGCTCGGCCGCCGCGACTCCCCGGCGAGCTACCACCTCTGTGTCACGCATGACGATGTCTGCCAGGGCGTCACCTTGGTGACCCGGGGCTGCGACCTGCGGCCGGCGACGTCCGTCCACCGCCTGCTGCAAGCCGTCATGGGCTGGCCAGAACCGTCCTACGCCCACCACGACCTGTTGGCAGACGCCGCCGGCCGGCGGCTGGCCAAGCGGGACGGCGCGGTCGAGATCCGGCTGCTGCGGGAGATGGGCCACACTCCGCAACAAGTCTTTGCGATGACACAAGCGGCGCCGCGCTGTTCATAACGCTCGCGTAGTCTTGATGCAGGGAGGCGCACGGCGTCCCGTGCCAAGGGATTCGTTTCGTGCAAGTGAGTATCGATCGCTAGGTAGGGCATGCGAGTTCGGCGGGTGGGCGCCGAGCCTATGGCCTGAAGAGGAGTTATGTGATGCGGCTTGCTCTACTCGCGTCCAGCCTGCTGGTCCTCCCGGTTTCGGCCGCCCTGGCAAGGGGTGATGGATTTGGTGCAGCCCTCGGCGGCAGCTTCGTCGGCAGCACCCTGGGCTCCATCATAGGCAACTCGGTCAGCCGTCCGCCACCGCCACCGCCGGTCTACTACCAGCCGCCGCCAGTTATCTATCAGCCGGCGCCGGTTTACGTGGTGCCGCACACCTACGTGGCGCCCCAGGTGCGTCACGTCCCGGTTTATGCGCCCGCCCTGCCGCCCGACCCGCAGACGGTCAGTTACCAGCAAGGTGCGGCTGACCGTGATCAATGGGATGCCTGGTTCAACAACCAGAACGGCAGCGAGAAGGACGGTGCGTCCTTCTGGTTCGACCAGCGCGGCCAGGCCCATCCCGTGCAGTGCCGCGTCCATACCTCGTATGGCAATGACTGGATGGACGGCTGCACCTCGTCCCAACGTCGCCTCACCGCCCCGGACGACCGGCGGCGCACCGACGCGCAGTATCGCAATGGCTGGGACAAGCTGATGCCGGAGGTGCGCCAAGCCTCCGCACCGGCTCCGGCGGCGCCGTTCGCACCGCCCCCGGTCACGGCCTCAATACCCCCGGCGCCGCCTGTCCCCGAAGCCAAGGAAACCGGGCTGGGCGACGTCTTCAACGCTGACATGCTGAATGTCGAAGTGCCGTATTTCGAGAAGACGGTCGGGCCGGCCAAGCGTGTCGTCAGGCTGGGCGACGACAAGACCATTCGCACCTACGTGGTCGAAGGCTGTGACGTGAAGGCCCATGTTCAAGGCAGCAACATCTACGCCTACGGCATGGACCTCACGCCGAGCTGCAACGTCAGCCTCAAGCCGTTCTTCGCCGATTTCGCCTCCACGAAGAACCTGACGCTCGGCAAGTTCGTCAAGGCCGAAGGGGACGGCGCGTTTCACGCCACCTGCCTCGTCACCTGCGGCAAGAATGACGACACGGACGCCAGCTACCACTGGCAGGGCGGCCGCGCGGCCAACAAGCTCGAGGTTACGCTGTTGTTCCCGCTGAAGGACGGCAGCGCGGACAACGCCGCCCAACAGCTGGCAAAAACGATCACCGACAAGGAAGGGCCTGGCTCCACCTTCATAAATACAGCCGCCTTCAACTGCGATCCGAAATACAACGCAGTGGCCCTGGACAGCTTCAAGGATGCCGTCGTGTCCGAGATCGTCGTCGGCTACGGGATCGAGGACGAGGCCGGGGTCTACAAGGCGGCCTGCCAGAAGACCAACTGACCCGGACAGGCGCCCTTGCACCGGAGGGTGCAAGGGCGCCTGTCGTCTCTTGGCCTCCACCGCACCCGCGGGTTAGATGACGGTATGCCGGAACCAAAATCTCCATGAGACTGCTTCTCGTCGCCGTCCTGGCCGTGTTGGCGACCGTGCCAGCCCCCCTGCCAGCCTGGGCCGCCGATGAGCGCACCCTCAACGTGTACAACTGGACCGACTACATCGACCCGGCGGCACTCGCGCAGTTCAAGCAGCACACCGGCACGGACCTGCATTACGACGTGTATGACAGCTTGGAGACGCTCGAGGGCAAGATGCTCGCCGGGCACTCCGGCTACGACATCATCGTGCCGACCTCCGAGCCCACCTTCTCCCGCCTGATCGCGGCCGGTGCCTTGCTGCCGCTGGACAAAG
This sequence comes from uncultured Acetobacteraceae bacterium, assembly GCA_964235545.1. Classification (GTDB taxonomy): domain Bacteria; phylum Pseudomonadota; class Alphaproteobacteria; order Acetobacterales; family Acetobacteraceae; genus LMUY01. The sequence continues at coordinate 7,079 of CAXSEG010000012.1, read as the reverse complement.
CCAAGCTGCGGAACCTGGCCGGTGAGGACCCGGCGCTGCTGGAGCGCGTGGCGGCCTCGGACCCCGGCAACACATACGGCGCGATCTATCTGTGGGGCACAATCGGCCTGGGCGAGATCCCGTCCAAGATCCACGCCCTGTTCCCCGATGCGCCGCTGGACAGCTGGGACCTTCTGCTGAAGCCGGAGAACGCGAAACAGCTCGCCGCCTGCGGGATTACCATGATGGACAGCGCCACGGACGTGATCCCCTCCGTGCTGAAATACCTGCACCACGACCCGTCCAGCACTGACCCGGCGGACCTCGCGGACGTCGAGAAGACCCTGATGGCGATCCGCCCCTACATCCGAACCTTCGCCAGCGGCGGCGCGGTGGAGGCCCTGGCTGCGGGGCAGACTTGCCTGGTGATGGACTACTCCGGAGACGTGATCCAGGCCGCCAGCCGCGCCGCCGAGGCCAAGCAGGAGCCCGTGACCTACGTGGCCCCGAAGGAGTTCACGCAGCTCTGGTTCGACATGCTGGCCATTCCGAAAGACGCGCCGCACCCGGAACTGGCGTTGCACTTCATCGACTACATGCTGCGGCCGGCGGTGATCGCCGGGGTGACGAACACCGTGCAGTACCCGAACGCCGTCCCGGCCAGCAACCCGATGGTGAACGCCGCCGTGCGTGACAACCCGAACGTCTACCCCGATGCCGCCGCACTCGCACGGTCCTTCACCGTCACCGCGGTGAAGGAGGCGGCCGTGCGCATCCGCACCCGGATGTGGACGCGCTTCAAGGCCGGTGGCTGAGCCCCCCGCACTGGCCACGCCGGCTCATGTCGACGTCACGGGGCTGACCGTCCGCTACGGCGGCTGGACGGCGCTGGACGGCCTCGACCTGGGGATCGGCCGCGGCGAGCTGTTCGTGCTGCTGGGCGGCTCCGGCTCCGGCAAGACGACGCTGCTTCGCACGTTGGCCGGGTTCATCAAGCCTGCCGCCGGGCGCATCATGCTGGGCGGGCGGGACATCACCAGCCTGCCGCCGCACCGCCGTCCGGTGAACACGATGTTCCAGTCCTACGCTCTGTTCCCCCACATGAGCGTGGCCGCCAATATCGGCTTCGGCCTCCGCCGCCAGGGCCTGCCCGGCGCCGAGATCGTCCGCCGGGTGGCCGACCTGCTCGCCCTGGTGCGCCTCGAATCCTTCGCCGACCGCCGACCGGACGCACTCTCTGGCGGCCAACGGCAACGCGTGGCGCTGGCCCGCAGCCTCGCTCCCCGTCCGGAGCTGCTGTTGCTGGACGAGCCGCTCTCCGCCCTCGACCGCGGCCTGCGCGAGGCGACCCGCACCGAGCTGGTCCGGGTGCAGCGCCAGCTCGGCACCACCTTCGTCCTGGTCACCCACGACCAGGAGGAGGCGCTCTCCATGGCCACCCGGATCGGGCTGCTGGAGCAGGGGCGCCTGGCCCAGATCGGCACCCCGACCGAGATCTACGAGCACCCCGTCAGTCGCAGCGTCGCCGCCTTCATGGGCGCAGCCAACATCCTGCCCGCCCGCGTCCGCGAACCCGGCGTGCTCGACCTCCCGAGCCTCGGCACGACCGCGCTGGTGGACACCGCCGGCCTGGCTTCCGATCTCCACGTGGCGTTCCGGCCAGAACGCCTGCGCCTCGCCCGCGGCCCGGCCAGCGGACCCAATGCCGTGGCCGGGCAGGTCACCGAGAGCGCCTATCGCGGCATCGTGGTCGACCACCGCATCCGGGTCGGCGCGTCGACGATACTCCTCGTCAGCCAGCCGCTCGCCGATGGGGCAGGGGTGGCGCTGCCCCCCGGCGAGGCTGTTTCCGTCTCCTGGACACCGGACGCGTGCATCCTGCTGCCATCATGAACCGCTGGCTCGTGCTGGCCCCGGTCTGGGCCTGGCTCGTCCTCTTCATCGCCCTGCCGGCGCTGATCGTGGTGGCCCTGTCCTTCTCCCAGGCCGCCGCCAGTGTCCCGCCCTACGACCCGCTGATCACCTGGTCCGGTTGGCGACCCATGCTGCACGTGCTCGGCGACAATTACGCGACCCTGGTGCAGGATGGCTACTACCTGGACGCCGCGCTGCAGAGCCTGCTGGTCGCGTCCGTCTCCTCCGTGCTGTGCCTGCTGATCGGCTACCCGATGGCGCTGGCCATCGCCCGCGCACCGGGGGCCTGGCGGTCGCTCTTGCTGCTGCTGGTCATGCTGCCGTTCTGGACCGGGTTCCTGCTGCGGATCGTGGCCTGGATCGGCCTGCTGAGCGATGACGGCTGGATCAACAGCGTGCTGCTCGCCGTGGGCCTGATCCGCGCGCCGCTGCACATGCTCTACACCCGCTTCGCGATGTATGTCGGTATCGTCTACTGCTACCTGCCGTTCATGGTCCTCCCCCTTTACGCCCGCCTGTCCAAGCTGGACCCGGCGCTGGAGGAAGCCGCCGCGGACCTCGGCGCACGGCCCTGGCGTGTGTTCTGCTCCGTCACCCTACCGCTTTCGCTGCCCGGCATCCTGGCCGGCCTGGCGCTGGTGTTCATGCCCGCCGTCGGTGAATACGTCATCCCCGAACTCCTCGGCGGCCCAGCCGCCCAAACCGTCGGCCGCGCGCTCTGGAACGAATTCTTCTCCAACCACGACTGGCCCATGGCGGCCGCCCTCGCCAATGCGCTGCTGATCGGCCTGCTGCTCCCGCTGGGCCTGCTACGCGCTGGACAACGTCGTCTCTGACCGACCAGTCAGTCTTTTCCCTTCGAGCCTTGCACGCCGACCTCTCCTCAGCGCCGTGCATCCCCGCTAAACCACTCTTCATGGCCCGTCCTTGGCGAACCCTCTCCTCCCGCCCTATCCTGAACGACCGCTGGATCGACCTCCGCGCGGATGATTGCGAGACGCCGGGCGGCAGCCTGATCGCACCCTATTACGTGCTGACCTACCCCGACTGGGTCCACGTCGTCGCCCTCACGCCAGACAACATGATCGTGCTGGTCGAGCAATATCGCCACGGCGCCGGCGCGGTCTGCCTGGAACTCCCCGGTGGCGCCGTTGATGCCCAGGACGAAAACCCGCAAGCCGGCGGTCAGCGCGAGCTGCGCGAGGAGACAGGATACACCGGCACGAACTGGCAGCACGTCGCCAGCCTCTACGCCAATCCCGCCACGCAAACCAACCGCATCCACACGGTGCTCGCCACAGGCTGCACCCGCGCCGGGTCGCCCGAACTGGAAGCTGGCGAAGAAGGGATGGTCGTGCGGTGTCTTCCCATCACGGACGTGCTGACCGGTCTCCAAACTGGCCTGTTAGGCCAGTCGATGCAGGTCGCCGGACTGCTGCTGGCGCTGAACCAAGCCGGATTACGTTAACCCGAGTCGTTCGCGCACGAACTCTCCGATCACCGCCCGGCCGGATGGACCGCCCGCCGCGCCACCGGCCGTCGAGCGCCGCGCTGCGCCGCCGCACGCGGCCCCGCCACCACCGTCGTCGCGGCCGTGCTGTTCGCCGCCGGGGCCTCGGCCGCCTGGCATGCGCCATCTTCGCCCGTCCCAAGCTGGATCGTCGGCAGCAGCGCCGCCGGTGGGAACAATATCCCAAGCCCGACCGCGGCACCCGCCTTCAACGCCAGCGGCCCGATCTCCGGCTTGATCGACGGGCTTTTCAGATGCCCCGTGATGTCGATCGGGGTCGACAATGTGCCGATGCTGAAATGCTTCGAGTTCGTCTTCAGCTTATAGTCGATCGCCTCGGTTGCCAGGTTCACATCTCCCGTCCCCTGCACCCGCGCCTCGCTGGTGTCAAGGATCAGGGTCTTGGTCGAGAGATCGCCACTCGTAAGTCCGAAATCCGCAGCGAAGCATTGCAGGTTGGCCTTCTGCGGGACGCCCAGCGCCGACAGCAGGGCGTTGCCGAACTCCAACCCCGCAATGTCCACCAGCAACGCACTCAGATTGCCGCCCGACATGCCGAGTCGCAGATCGCCATTGCCACGGCCAAGCAGCGTCGCCAGCGAATTGCCGGTGGACACCAACTTCGCGCTGCCGCTCATCGACCCCGCGCCCTCCACCAGGTGCGTCGCCGACAACAGCCGTGCTAGGTCCACCCGGCGGAATTGCACACCGATATCAGCGTTCACCTCCTTGCCTTCAGGCTTCAGGTCGGCCGCCAGGCTGATCTCGCCGGTCCCCACCTTGAACGAAAGCGGATGCACTTCGACCCGACTATTCGTGATGTCGATATCGGCCACGATGTTGTCCAGTGGCACGGAGCGGCCCAGGATCTGCTGCCCCTTGTAGCGCAGCTTGACGTTGGCAGCGTCGAGCTTCGGCATGCTGATCGGCGTATCTGGCAGCACGTGGTCGCTGGCCTCCTTGCGGGTCAACTCCGCTTTCTGCTGCGCGCTCTGACCCGCCTCGCCCTTACGCCCCGGCGTCTCGCCGATGAAGCCGCCGAGATCGGCCAAATCCACCTTGCGTGAGCTGAGATTGGCCTCCACGACCGGCTTGGCGCCGGTCGGATCGACGAAGATGTCCCCGTTCAGGTCACTGTTGCCCAACCGGCCGGTGAACCCCGTGAACTTGACCTTCTTGTCCTCGTAATCGAGCTTGCCCGCGATCGAGTAGGCCGGCGTCTCCGGTATCGGCACGCCCGTGAGCGGCGTCAGCAGCGCCATGTTCGGCCCGGCGAACTCGAGCTTGAGATTGGCCCCCGCAAAATTCAGCGGGTTCTCCACCGTGCCCGTCAGCGCAACCTTCGTCGGCCCGTTCGCCAGATGGAGGTCGATCGGATAGGGATGCGCCGTATCTCGGATAGAGAGCAGCGCACCGGCGATCAGCTTGCCAATGATAGGCTGCGCGGCATAGGTCCCCTTCGCGTCGACGACAATCTGCCCCGCCTGCTTGTCGGGCGTCGCGACCCCCGCCTCACCCTCCCGCGTCGCGACGTCGAGGTTGAAGTCCGCCTTCAGCCTGGCGAGCACCACGTGAGCGTGCCCGTCGGTGATCACCAGGTCACCGATCTTCGGCCCGGCATTCGGATCAGCCTTCTTGCCCGTCGGCTCGTCACTGCTCCTGCCGGACCCGGTCGGCCAATTTGCCGTCTTGTCCGCCCGCTGCTCGGCATCCACCACGGGATGCGCCACGCTGATTTGCGGGATCACGATCTGGCGGGAGTGGACATACGCCATGACGTCCAATTGCACCGCCAGCGTATCGGCATGGGCGAACGGCGTACTCGTGCCGAACCCATCCGCGTTCGCTATCTCCACGCCGTCCAGCGTGACGGTGGTGACCCGGCCCAGCTGCACGTGCATGTGCTGCACCGTAGTCTTGCGCCCGAGGGCTGCCGTCGCCTGGCCATCCACCAGGGGCAGGAACCAATCCCAATCCCACAATGCCACCACGGCGATGATCGCGATCACGAAGGTGCCGAGCACCCACAAACCGATATGGCGCCGCCGCCGTGGCAGGGTGGGAGTGTCATTTGGCATCACACGCGAACGCGGTCATCCCGGCGCAGTTGCAGCCACGAACCCCGCGTCCCAAACTGCCGCCATACCCCGGAGGACCGCTCATGATCTACGAGTTGCGCATCTATCATTGCGTGCCCGGCCGCCTGCCGGCGCTGCTGAAGCGGTTCGAAACCGTGACGCTCGGCATCTGGGAGCGCCACGGCATCAAGCAGGCCGGCTTCTGGACCACGCTGATCGGCGCGTCCAACATGACGCTCACCTACATGCTGGCCTGGGATAGCCTGGCGGACCGCGAAACTAAGTGGACCGCTTTCCAGTCCGACCCCGAGTGGACCACCAAGCGCGCCGAAACCGAGAAGGACGGCGCCATCGTCGCCAACATCGTCAGCGAATTCTTGGTGCCGACCGCCTTCTCGTCAGTGAAGTAGCGACAGAATACTCTCCTCTCACTCCTGTCCTTCACGGGAGTGGGAGCGGGGGGAGAGGCGAGGGCCGCTCACGCACGAACTACCTACCAACTGAACCCACTCATCCACCCGGCAACGACGCCAACCGCCGCCGCACCACCCCCGCCACTGCCTCCGGCGTCAGCCCGAAATGCCGATACAGCGCCTCCGCCGGCGCCGACGCTCCGAACCCCGCCAGCCCGATGAACACGCCATCCTCGCCAAGCCACCGCTCCCACCCGAAGCCGCATGCCGCCTCGATGCCGAAACGCGGCGCACTGCCCAGGACCGCTTGCCGTGCCCCGGCCTCCATCCGCGCGAACAACGCCCATGCCGGCATCGACACCACGGCGACCGGGATCCCCTCCGCCGCCAGCCGTTCCCGCGCCGCCATCGCCAGGGAGACCTCGCTGCCACTGGCGATCAGGGTCGCGCGCCGTACGCCATTCGCCTCCGCCAGCACGTAGCCACCGCGGGCACAGCGGTTCTCCCCCAAATCATGCCGCAGCGCCGGCAGCTTCTGCTCCGACAGGACGAGCAAGCTCGGCCCGTCCGACCGGCGCACCGCCAGTTCGCAGCACTCCGCCGCCTCCATCGCATCCGCCGGGCGCAGTACCAGCAGATCGGGAATCGCCCGCAATCCCGCCAGTTGCTCGACCGGTTGGTAGGCCGCGCCATCCGCGCCGAGCCCGATGCTGTCATGCGTCGCGACATGCACCGCGCGCAGCCGCATCATTGCCGATAGCCGCAGCGCCGGCCGCATCCCGTCCGACGCGGCCAGTGGTGCCACAGCGTAGGGCAGCACGCCACCATGCAGCGCCAGCCCGTTGAGGCACGCCGCCATGCCGTGCTCGCGCGGTCCGTAATGCACTTGACGCCCGGAGAAGCTGCCCGGCGTCACCGGCGGCACCCGGCCCGGCCCGAGCTCCGTCTGGCCACCGACCAGTTCCGGGAAGCCCGGCGCCAGCGCCTCCAGCAGCTGTTCGGCCGACTCCCGCGTGCTCGCCGGCAAGCGGTTGGCAACCAGTCCCGCCTTGTAGGCCGCCAGCTGGTCGGTCCAGCCATCCGGCAGCCGGCCTGCCACCACGCGATCGAATTCCGCCCGCAACGGGCGGTGGGCCAGCCGCTTCAGCCAGGCCCGGCGCGCGCCTGTGCCCCGGCCGCCGGCCT
>CAXSEG010000011.1:0-30923 GCA_964235545.1 uncultured Acetobacteraceae bacterium | reverse complement strand
AGGCTTTCCACCAGGCCCAGCGCGTAGCCGCCCAGCATGGCGCCGGGGATGTTGCCGATACCGCCGAGCACGGCCGCACCGAACCCCTTCACGCCGAGGAAGAAGCCCATGAAGAACGAAATCTGCTTGAACACAAGGCCGTAGAGCAGCCCGGCGATCCCCGCCAGCGCACCGCCCAGCGCGAAGGTGAACACGATCACGCGGTTCACGTCGATGCCCATCAGGGTGGCGGCGTCCTTGTCCTCCGCTACCGCGCGCATGGCCGTTCCGATCTTGGTCCGCATGACGATCAGCGTCAGTACAACCATGGTCAGCACCGCGGCCACCACCACCACGATCTGCGCCCGCGGCACCGTGAACCCGGCGAACGTCACCAGGCCGTCCACCGCCGGCATGGAGGGGAACGCCTTGTTCTGCGCCCCGAACATGCCGCGCGCCGAGTATTCCAGCACGAAGGAGACGCCGAGCGTGCTGATCAGTGGCGCCAGCGAGCGGCCCCGGCGGAACGGGCGGTAGGCGATGCGCTCCACCAGCACCGCGACGCCGGCCGACACGCCGATACACACGGCGGTGGCGATGGCGAAGCTCAGCGCCGGGTCCTCGCCCAGCAGGCCGGCGCGGTTGCAGGCGAGCAGGGCGAAGCAGGAGGCGTAGGAGCCGAACATGAATACGTCGCCATGGGCGAAGTTCACCATGCGGAGGATGCCGTAGACCATGGTGTAGCCGAGCGCGATCAGGGCGTAGATCGCCCCGATGGTCAGGCCGAAGGCGAGAAATGAGAACCACTCCGCCCGGTTGTAGCGGGGGTGCAGCAGCCCCGCCACGAACCCGGTGCCGACCACCGCCACCACCACGATCCGCAGCGCGAGGAGGAACCAGTCGACCGCAGTCGCCCGGCGGATCCAGTCCCGCAGCACCGGAAGCGTCCGCGCGCTACGGATACACCTTCTTGGGGTTGGTCCCCAGCTTGAAGGTCGACGGATCGCCGCTGGTGAATTCGAACACGGCGAAGTGGGAAGAGCCGCAGTCGCCGTACTGGTCGCAGGTGAGCTTGCCAGTCAGGCCGTCGAGGTCGGTGGTGTGGATCAGCGCGTCACGCAGCGCCTTGCGGCCGATATAGGTGTCGCCGCTGGCGTCGGTCTTGGCCACTTTCTCGACCGCGGTCATCAGCGCCAAGGCGCAGTCATAGCCGTTGGCATGGAATCCCGCGATCGGGTCCTCGCCGTATTTCGTATTGTACTTCTTCACGAACGCGCCGTATTGCGAGCCCATCAGCGAGGGGTCGTTGTCGATGCCCGTCAGCCGGTAGCCCACGGACGCATCGCCCGCGGCCTCCAGGAAGGCGGGGGCGAGCACCGCGTCGGTGCCGAGCACGGGCACGCCCGCCATGGTCGGCACCTCCTTGGCCTGGCGCACGAGATAGGCGGAGACGCCGTTGAAGTCGGGCGCGAACAGCAATTCGGGTTTGGCAGAGCCGATGCGGGTCAGAACCGGCCGCAGGTCGGTGTCGGAGGGGGAGACTGCCTCGGCCGCCACGACCGTGCCGCCCGCCGCCTTGAACTGAGTGGCGAAGGTGTCGGCCAGTTGCTGGGCATACAGGCTGCCGTCATGCAAGGTCGCCACCTTGGTCACGTGCACGCTCTGCGCGTACTTCACGGCGGCGGCGGCGGCGTTGAGGTCGTTATAGACGAAGCGGACGATGCCTTGCAGGCCAACCGGGCGGTCCGCGGCGGTCAAGGCGGGTGCCGTCGCTGCCGGAACGGCCTCCGGCATGCCGGCATTCCACAGCACCGGCGCGCCGCCCCGCGATTCGGAGGAACATGTTGTGCCGATCACACCGGCGATCTGCTTGTTCGCGGCCAGGCGGGTGGCCGCGGTCTGGCCACCCTCGACGCTGCACTGGCCGTCTTCCGGCAGGTACTTGATCGGGTGGCCGACCAGCATATTCTTGTGATCGTCGAACGCGATCTCCGCCCCGCGCGACGCATCGACGCCGAGCGACAGGTCTGGCCCGGATAACACCAGCAGGCCGCCGATCAGGATCGGCTGGCCCTTCGGAACCTTGAGCACGCCGATATCGTCGGTGACTGGGCCGAGCGTCTCGGCGCGCAACGGCGCACCCAGCATGGTGGCGGCAAGGCAGGCGGCGGCGAAGCCATGCAGCAAGGCGCGGTGCAAAGGAACGGTCATCTGTGGCCAGGACTCCCAGCCGCACCCGGGATGGGGTCGGATCGAGTGATGGGGTTAGCAAACTGTGTGCCAAATGAAGATTGGGCCGTTGCTCCAAGCCCTGTGGTGACCGGACTGGCGGTAACTTGCCGATCGCGGCTGGGCTATTCGCCGATCTGAGCGGGTCGTGTCATTGATCGCGCGGCTCGCACCGACGACTGAAGCGTTTGGCCGGCAGCGCCGGATCAGGGCTTGTCGACCGTGATGCCCAGATCGTTCACCAGCCCGTCCGCGAGCGAATAAACCCAGCCGTGGATGCTCAGCGCCTGGCCGCGGGCCCAGGCGTCCTGCACGAACACGTCGGAGGCCACGTTGCGGACCTGGCGCTCCACGTTCAGCTCGGTCAGCCGGTCCAGCCGGGCGCGGTCGCCGGGAATGGCGTCCAGCTCGTGACGGTGATCGGCCGCCACCTCGCGGATCGGGTGCAGCCAGTGGTCCACCAGGCCGCGGCGCCGGCCGTCCACCGCCGCCGCGATGCCGCCGCAGCCGTAATGGCCCACGACCAGGATGTGCTTCACGCGCAGCACGTCCACCGCGAACTGCAGCACGGAGAGGTAGTTCGCGTCCTGCGGCGGGCAGAGATTGGCGACGTTGCGATGGACGAACATCTCGCCCGGGTCCAGGTCCACGATCTCGTTGGCCGGGACGCGGCTGTCGGAACAGCCGATCCAGAAGTATTCCGGCGCCTGCTGGGCGGCGAGCCGCTTGAAGAAGCCGGGGTCGGCCGCCACCTTGCGCGCAGCCCAGTCCCGGTTGTTACGCTTCAGGTTCTCTAGCATGGCGCTGGCTTCCCTAGCATAGGTTCGGCTTTAGGGCCGTAGCTGCCGGGCCGCAACGTCGGTTACAAGGCGGGGATGACGGACCATCCCCTGCTGCGCGTTTCCCCCAAGCAGGACAGGCGGCTGAAGGCCGGGCACCCCTGGGCGTTCAGCAACGAGCTGGCGACGACGCCGGATCACCGCGCCTGGCCGAAGGGCGCGCCGGTGCGGCTCGAGGGGGATGACAAGTGGCGCTACGGCACCTGGGCCTTCAACCCGCACAGCCTGATCGCGGCGCGGCTGCTGGACCACAGCCCGACGGCAACGATCGATGCCGCGTGGGTGCATGCCCGGGTCGCGGCGGCCGCGGCACTGCGGGCGCGGGTGTGCGACGGCCCGTTCCACCGCCTGGTGCATGCCGAGGCGGACCAGCTGCCGGGCCTGGTGGTGGACCGCTTTGGCGACGTGGCAGTGGTGCAGGCCAACGCCGCCGCGATGGACCGCCTGCTGCCCGAGATCACCGCGGCGCTGCTGGACGTGTTGCCGCTGCGTGCCGTGGTCGCCCGCAACGACAGCGCCGCCCGCTTGCAGGAGGGACTGCCGCAGGAGGTGGCGATGCTGCACGGGGAGGCCGCTTCGGTCGAGGTGATTGAGGGCGGCGTGCGGTTCGGCGTCGACCCGCTGGGTGGCCAGAAGACGGGGTTCTTCTTCGACCAGCGGCCGAACCGGGACCGGGTTGCGGCCCTGGCGCCGGGTGCGCGGGTGCTGGACGTGTTCTGCCACACCGGCGCGTTCGGCCTCCGGGCCGCAGCAGCCGGGGCGGCGTCGGTGACGCTGGTGGACAGCAGCGCGCCGGCGCTGGAGCGCGCGACCGAGGCCGCCTCGGCCAACGGCCTGGCCGGCGTGTCCGCCCGGCGCGGCGACGCGTTCGACGTGATGACGGAGCTGGCCGCCGCCGGCGAGCGGTTCGATGTCGTGGTGTGCGATCCGCCCGCCTTCGCCAAGTCCCGCAAGGATGTGGAGGCCGGGTTGCGCGCCTACCACCGCATGACGCGGCTGGCGGCCCCGCTGGTCGCACCCGACGGGTTCCTGTTCGTTGCCTCCTGCAGCCATCACGCGCCGGTGGAGGCATTTACCGGGCAGGTGGCGATGGCGCTGCACCGGGCGCGGCGGGATGCCCGGGTGCTGTTCACCGGCGGCGCCGGGCCGGACCACCCGGTGCACCCGAACCTGCCGGAGAGCGCATACCTGAAGGCGCAACTGCTGCAGCTGAGTTAGCGCGGAGCTTGCCGCCATCGGGCCCGTCGTCTAACACGCCCGCCGACGATCCCCCATTGAGGCACACGGCCATGGCGCTCGAGCGCACGTTCTCCATCATCAAGCCCGATGCGACCCGGCGCAACATCACCGGCAAGGTGCTGGCCGTGCTGGAGGAGGCGGGGCTGCGGGTCGTGGCGCAGAAGCGCGTACACATGACCAGGGCGCAGGCGGAATCGTTCTACGGCGTGCATAAGGAGCGTCCGTTCTTCGCCGGGCTGGTGTCGTTCATGATCTCGGGCCCGGTCGTGGTGCAGGCGCTGGAGGGCGAGGACGCCATCGCGCTCAACCGCAAGACGATGGGCGCCACCGACCCCAAGAAGGCCGATGCAGGCACGATCCGCGCGCTGTTCGCCGAAGACATCGAGGCCAACACGGTGCACGGCTCGGACAGCCCCGAGGCGGCAAAAGCCGAGATCGCGTTCTTCTTCACTGACGCCGAGATCGTCGGCTGAGCAAGCAGTGGCTGAGCGAGCAGTGGTTGAGCAAGCAGTCGGGGCGCTGGCTGCCGTTGCTGGGCCTGGTGGCGGTGGCCGGCTGTGCCACGCCCGCGCCGCCGGCCCCGGTCGTGGCCGGCGGTCCCGCACCGCCAGACCGGATTGACGGCCGCTACCGGGGCATCGCCCGGCTCACCCGCGCCAACATCTCCCGCGGTTGCCCCCGCAGCGGTAACCGGCTGGTGACGGTGGAGGGCAACTCGATGTCGCTGCTGTACCGGGGCCAGACCGCATCCTACTCGCTGGCCGCGACGGTCAGCCCGGACGGCAGCATCCACGGCAGCGACGGCCGCGGCAACATAGACGGCCAGATCTCCGGCAAGCACATGGACCTGACGGTGTCGTCGCCATTCTGCGAAGTGCGATACGCGCTCGAGCGGATGTAGCGCCTAGATCGCGGGCTCCGGCGGCGGGAACGCCACGCCCTCGTAGATGTCCGCCATCGCGAGGGTGATGCCGATCTCCGGCATCTCGATCGTCTGGCCGCCCCGCACGGTCTTGGACACCCAGTCCTCGCCCTTACGGACGAACATTGAGGCCGACGCGCTATCCTGGTCGAGCATGACGTAGCGCTGTACGGACGGGGTGGCACTGTGGTCCTCGTTCTTCTCGAACAGGTCGGTATGTGCCGAGTTGTCGCTCAGGATCTCAAACACCACGACCGGGTCCATGAAGACCTTGCGCCCGAACTGGGCCGGCGTGCACACGACGAAGGCGTCCGGGTAGTGGATGCGGCCGGCCACCTGGACTTTCAAGTGGCTGCAATGGGCGCGACACGGCTTTCCACGCAAGGCAATACTAAGGGCCGTGATCAGGTTGGCCTGGATGGTCGAATGCGCCTCCCCGCCCCCCACCATCGCGACGGTTGGAACCCGTCGAACTCGTAGCGCAGTTCCTGCCGGTCCTCCCAGGCGAGGAACTCGGCGAGCGTCATCGGGCGGCGCAGGGCGACGTTCAGCCTAGCACGGCCGCTTGCCTTGCAGCCACCGCCGCGCTTGTCTCTGCGCCACGGGGAACCAGGCCATGATCATCGAGAACCGGGCGCAGGTGACCGGCGCCGACAGCCCGCGCCCCGCGGGGTGTGGCATCTTTCTTCTGGCACATGCACGCTTTCGTCCGCGAGACCAAGTTGACCGAGCAGGGCCGGAGCTGTTCGCCAGGCACACCTAATCTCACTTCGACACCCTGGTGCTGTCTCCATCGAGATCGGCGCCGTGCTGCGCTCCCTGTTGCCCGACTTCGAAGCGGGCGCATTGAAGCCCTTCCCGACCATGGCAGGCTCGCGATATACGCCTGCGGGCGCACGGGATGCATTTGTTGCCGTGCTGGGTGCCTCCCGCGACGGGATCTTACTGGTGCCCCGCTGAAATATGGCTGAAGACATGAACGAGACCCTCCCCCAGAGTGGTCCCTGAGGCGGAGGACTGACTGACATGGCCCTTGCACCGAGCCGGGTAGCGCGGAAGCTGCCGATCTATCGCACGCTGTATTTCCAGGTGCTGGCCGGCATCGTGCTGGCGATCATCGTCGGCAACTTCTTCCCCGAGACCGCCATCGACATGAAGCCGCTGGGCGACATGTTCATCAAGCTGATCAAGATGATGATCGGCCTGGTGGTGTTCTGCACCGTGGTCTCCGGCATCGCCGGCATGGGCAGCATGAAGAAGGTCGGCCGCGTCGGCGGCAAGGCGCTGGTCTATTTCGAGATCGTCTCCACGCTGGCGCTGCTGATGGGCATGCTGATCGGCAACGTGCTGCGGCCTGGCGCCGGGTTCAACGCCGACCCGTCCAAACTCGACACCAAGGCGATCGCAACCTACGCGGGCGCCGCCAAGGAGCATTCGGGCCTGCTGGACTTCGTCGGCAGCATCATCCCGAATACGGTGTTCGACGCCTTTGGCCGCGGCGACATCCTGCCGATCGTGCTGGTTTCGATACTGGTGGGCTATGCCGTCTCCGCGCTGGGCGACAAGGCCAAGCCGGTGCGGGACCTGATCGACGCCGGCACCCGGGTCGTGTTCACCGTGATCAACGTGGTGATGCGCCTGGCCCCGATCGGCGCGTTCGGCGCGATGGCGTTCACCGTCGGCCGCTACGGCATCCGCTCGCTTGGGCCGCTGCTGTATTTGGTGGGCACGTTCTACCTCACGGGCGCGCTGTTTGTGGTGATCGTGCTGGGTGCCATCTCGGCTTGGGCCGGGTTCAACATCTTCAAGATGCTGAACTACATCAAGGCTGAGCTGCTGCTGACGCTCGGCACCTCCTCCTCGGACCCGGCGCTGCCGACGCTGATGGAGAAGCTGGAGCGGGCCGGCTGCTCGCGCCCCGTGGTCAGCCTCGTGGTCCCCACCGGCTACGTGTTCAACACGGACGGTTCCAACATCTACCTGACCCTGGCCGCACTGTTCGTGGCGCAAGCGACCAACACGCCGATCTCGCTGGAGCAGCAGGCGGCGTTGTTCGGGGTGGCGCTGCTGACATCCAAGGGCTCGGGCGGCGTGACCGGGGCGGGGTTCATCGCCCTGGTGGCGACGCTGAGCGTGGTGCCGACCATCCCGCTTGCCGGCATGGCGCTGATCCTCGGCATCGACCGGTTCATGAGCGAGGCGCGTGCGATCGTGAACCTGATCGGCAATGCGGTGGCCACGGTGGTGATGGCGCGCATCGAGGGCGAGCTGGACGTGGGCCAACTACGCCTGGCGCTGAACGGGCAGATCGAAGAAGACCCGTCCGACCTGCCGGCGGCCGCCATCGCGGGAGAGTAGGGCGGATAAGCCCCTTGGCGCCGTCCGCCGACATGTGATCCAGGCGGATGGCACATGGGCTTCTCTGCCCTACGAGGCTGGTTCCCGCACGAACAGCATGCAGACCGCGCCGAATAGTGGCCCGGCGGAAAGCGTCAGGCAGGCCAGCACGAATGAGCCGGTTCCGGCAAACACCACGCCGAGCAGGCTCGGCACAATCACGTTGCCCAATCCCCAGATGGCGTTCGTGACCCCGGCCCCGCTCGCGGCCAACGCGCTGCCGGATGCCTCGGCCACCATGGTGTTCATCAGCGGGCTGTAACCGAAGGCGCCCACCCCCAGCAGTGGCCCTGCGACCAGGAACGCGCCCAGCGTGCTCAGCTGCGAGAACACCAGCATCATCGCCACGAAGAACAGCAGGCATGCGATGATCAGCGCCCTGCGCCGCCCGCCCAGCAGGTCGGACAGCAGGCCGATCAGCGGCTTGGCCACGATCGCACCCACGCCAAACAGGGCCACCACGTAGCCGGCGTCGGTCCGGCCGAGGCCACGGCCGTGGATCATCAGCGACCCCGCCCAGAAAGCGAACCCCCACGTGCCCCACAGCGCACCAAACCCCGCCGCCGACAGCCAGCCCAGGTTCCGGTTGCGTAGCAGGGCGCCAAACTCGGGCATGCCGTGCCGGGCAGCCTGGCCCGGCGTATCGCGCACCACCAGCAACGCCACCGCCCCGACCAGCGCCGTGACGGCGCCTAGCGCGCGGTATGTGTCGGACCAGCCCACCCGGTCCAGCAGCACGGGGACGATCAGGTTGGTGAGCACCACCGCCAGCGAGGTGGCCGTCATGAACAGCCCCATCGCGCGGCCGCGTTGCAGGCGGGGGAACCAAGTGGCGATCAGCTTCACCCCCGCCACGTAATCCGCCCCCGCGAGCAGCCCCATCATCGCCTGTAGCAGCAAGCCCATCCCCAAGACGGTGCTGGAGCCGAACAACGCCGTCGCGGCACCCAGCCCGAGCAGCGACCCCCCCAGCGTCAGCCGCGGCCCGAGCCAATCCCCCAGCAGCCCGGCGCACACGTTGGAGATCACGTAGCCGACGTAGAACGCCGTCACGAAGGTGCCGAGCGAGGCGAGCGGGAGGGACAGCGAAGCGGCGACCGTGGTGGAGGCGTTGCCCCAGGCTAGCCGGTCCGCGAAGCTCATCAGAAAGGCGGCCCAGGCGACCGCCAGGATGGCCCACCGCAACGGGCCGGTGTTTGCGGCCGGCTCCGCAATCATGGTTTCCACTGCGCCATCACCCTGATCTTAGGACAGCCGCCAGCCGCCTGCGGGCGAGGCTGCGCCATCGAACCCGTGCAGCGCGTCCAGCATCCCCCCCTGCATCGAAGCCGGGCCGCCCGCCCGTTCGGCGGCCCGCTCGGCCGCCCAGCCGAGCAGGGCCAGTGCATGGGCGGTGGCCAGGACCGCGTCCGGCTGCACGGCCAGGCACGCGGCGGCCAGCGCACCCGCCACGCAACCGAGGCCGCTGATCGCCGCCATCATGGGGTGGCCGTGGCGCACGACGACGACCCGCGTACCGTCCGTGACGAAATCCTCCGCACCCGTGATTGCCACGACGGCCCCGGTGCGCCGGGCCAGCGCACGCGCCGGGCCGTGCGCCTCCGTCATTGCGGCCGTGGCGTCCGTGCCCCGACCGCCCCCCTGGCCGCCGGCAAGCGCCATGATCTCGGACGCATTGCCCTTGATCACGGCCGGCCCGGCTCCCGCCAGGCCTTCCGCAAGGGTCGTGCGGGCGGTGAGCGCCCCGGCCGCCACCGGGTCCAGCACCCAGGGGATACCGGTTCGCTGGGCAGCCGCGGCGGCGATCCGGGCCGCCCGCATCCGTGCCGGAGTCTGCATCCCGAGATTGAGCAGCAGCGCTTCCGGCGACAGCGCCGCCATCTCGTCCTCCGCCTCCGCCATCAGTGGCGACGCACCGAGGCACAGCAGCGCGTTGGCGGTCAGGTTCGCGGCGACGGGATTGGTCAGGCAGTGGACCAGCGGGCGGCGGGCACGGAGCGCGGCCAGGGTGGCGCCGGGCGAGGGAAGGGGGGCCATGCCGGCCTGTCTACCCCGCCCGGCCAGTCGCCGCGAGTTGTCCGTGCGGGACTTGCCCGTCACTGGCTGGGCGCGCAAGTCTGCCGCCTCCCCGGAAGGACGTCGTCGTTGCGCCCCTTTGTCCTTGCCTTGCTGCTCCTGGCCACCGCGCTGCCGGCCCATGCGCGCACGCTCGTGCGCATCGGCTGGCTGCGCGGCACCAACGACATCACCCTGGGCAAGGCGCGCGGCACGCTCGAACGCACGCTGGCGGCGCAGGGGGCCAGCGTGGAGTGGGACGGGCCGTTCCCCGCCTCTGCCCCCGCGGTGGAGGCGCTGAACGCGGACGCGATCGATATCACGATCGGCAGCTCGACCTCGGCCGTCGCCTCCCTGGCGGCGGGGGCGCCGGTCGTGTTGTTCGCCTACCAGAAGCTGGCGCCGGCGGCCGAGGCGCTGGTGGTCAAGGATGGCAGCTCGATTCGCACGATCGCCGACCTGGCCGGGCACAGCGTGGCGGTGAACCGCGGCGGCACGGGGGAATACCTGCTGCTGCGCGCGCTGGAGACGCATGGCGTGGACCCGGCCAGCGTGCGCCGCGTCTATCTCGGCCCCGCCGATGCCGGACCCGCCTTCAGCAGCGGCGCGGTGGACGCGCTGGCCGCGTGGGACCCGTTCCTGACCATCGCGCTGTCGCAATACGGCGCCCATCTGCTGGCCGATGGCGGCGCGATCGGGTCGGACAACGCCGTGGTGATGATCGCCAGCCGCCGCTTCGTGGCCGGGCAGCCAGCGCTGCTGCGGGCGGTGTTCGCCGCGATCCAGGCCGACAATGCCTGGGCAGTGGCCAATCCGGACGCGGCGGGGCTGGTCTGGGCGCACGAGCTGCACGTGCCGGACGCGCTGGCCGTGGCCCTCGGTGCGGACAACGCCGTCCCTACCGTCGCAGTCGGGCCGGCCCAGGCGCAGCAATTCGACCGCATCGCCGCGTGGTATGCGGCCGAGCACATCATCCCGGCCAAGCCGGACATGGCCGGGTCCACGGTGGACCTGGCGCCATGATCCTGGACGAACGCACCTACCTGATCCTGCCCGCCCATGTCCGTGAGTATCTGCATCTGTATGAGACGGAGGGGATGGCAATCCAGGTCGGGCATCTCGGGCACCTGCTCGGCTGGTTCACCACGGATAGCGGCGGGCGGGTGAACGAGGTGGTGCATATGTGGCGCTACGACGATGCGGGCGACCGCGAGCGGCGCCGGGCCGCGATGGAGGCGGATCCGGCGTGGCAGGCGTTCCGCGCCAAGACGTCGGGCTTCGTGGTGGAGATGCGCAGCCGCATCCTCCGCCCCACCAGCTTCTCCCCGCTGCGATGACCTTCGCCGCGCTGGATTCGGTGCTGCTCGGTCCGCTGTTCACCACGGCGGCCATGGCTGCCTGCTTCTCCGACGAAGCCCGGCTGCGCGCGATGCTGGCGGCGGAGGCGGCGCTGGCCCGGGCGGCGGCGGCGGCCGGCGTGGCGCCGCCGGGTCTGGCCGGTGCGATCGACGCCATCCTGCCCGCGTCGCTCGACCCGGCGGCGATCGGCCGGGCCACCGCGCTGGCGGGGGTGCCCACCATCCCCTTCGTGCAGGCGGTGGGTGCCATGCTGCCGCCGGAGCTGGAGCGGGGTTTCCACAAGGGTGCCACCACGCAGGACATCCTGGATACGGCGCTCGTGTTGCAGATGCGGGATGCGCTGACACTGCTGGTGGCGGACTTGGCGGCGGTGCTGGACGGATTGTCCGCCCTGGCGCTGGCGCACCGGGCCACCCCGTGCGTCGGGCGGACCTATGGGCAGCATGCCGCGCCGCTGACCTTCGGCTTCTGCGTCGCGGTGTGGCTGGCAGGGGTGGCGGAGGTTGCGGCGCAGTTGCCCACACTGCGAGCCCGGGTGCTGGCGGCGTCGCTGGGTGGCCCGGTCGGCACGTTGGCGGGGCTGGGCGCGGCAGGCCCGGCGGTGGCGGACCGGTTCGCCACGGAGCTCGGCCTCGCTGCGGACCCGATTGCCTGGCACACGCGCCGCGCCCGGATCGCGGAGGCCGGGTGCTGGCTGGCGACGCTCATAGGGGCATTGGCGAAGCTCGCGACCGACGTGGCACACCTCGCCAGCACGGAGGTGGGGGAGGTGATGGAGCCCTACGTGCCCGGCCGCGGCGGCTCGACCGCGATGCCGCACAAGCGCAACCCGGTCGGCTGCACCGCGATCCTCGCGGCGCACGCGGCGGCGCCGGGCCTGGCGGCGACGCTGCTCGGTGCCATGGCCGCGGCGCACGAGCGGCCCGCCGGGTCGTGGCATGCCGAGTGGCACGCCTTGCCCGCGCTGTTCGGACTGGCCGCCGGCGCGCTGCGGGAAGCGCGGGGGCTGGCGGAGGGACTGGAAGTGGACGCGGCGCGGATGGAGGCGAATATCGGCCTCACCCGCGGGCTGCTGTTCGCGGACGTCGCCGCAGCCCGCCTGGCGGCCAGCATGGGTCGGGAGGCGGCGCACCAGGCCGTCGAACACGCAGCCGCGGAGGTGCGCCTCGGGAACGAGACACTGCAAGCCGTGCTGGCCCGCATTGCCCCGGGCACCGACCTCGCCCCCGCCTTCGACCTCGCCTCCGCCATCGCCGCTGCCGGCCCCTGGGTGGACCGCGCCGTGGTGGCGGCTGACACGGCCCGGAACGCGCTCACGCATGTCTAATCTTCGCTGACATCGCGACCGTCATGCCGTGTCAGAGGCCAACACGTTCGACGTGTTCTAGCCAACGCCGTGATACCAGGTTCAAGGCCTGGCATGACGTTAGTTCCTCACGGCGGTATCCACACGCACATGAGCAGCGGCGGCGGCGTGCATGTCGCGGCCCTCGGCGGCGTCTGGATGATCGCCGTGCTTGGCTTCGCCGTGCTCGGGCTACTGCCGGACGGGCTGGCACGCAGCTCGCAGCTGCCGGCCGGCTGGACCACGCTCGCGTTCGCGTGCCAATGGCGTGGCCGGTGCGTGCGCATCCGCATCGACCAGGAGGCGACACGATCGAGGCGGAGTGGGAGGCGGGCGAGCCGATGACGCTCGTCGTGCAGGGCGAGCGTCACGATCTTCGAAGGGACGCAACGCTGCGATCGGGCCTGCGCCGCCGGGTCAAGCCGGACCGGTCACCGGACCCTTGAGTTCACGACAAGGCAGGTCGAACACCTGGTGGTGGCTCGAACGGAATGGCAAGGCCCGCACGGCGGATCTGCCGGATCCGCAGGTAGAAGCCGAGCTCGGGGAACAGTCCGTTCTGCCAATCCGCCAGGAACCGCAACTCGTCTGCCAAGCCGTGGCCGTGCTGGTGCCACATGTCCGGACCAACCGGGCTCACGCTGGACTGGGACCGGCGCATTACGGCGCCGCCTCGGCGGATGCGGCCGCGGCTTTCCAGGCGTCCCGGAACTCCTGCTGGACACGCGCCAGGGCGGCAACCCGGTGTTCGAGCCAATCCCCGAGCAGCGCCTCCGCGGCGGCTGCGTCGGCACAGGCGGCGAGCTTGACCGGGAAATCGGTTTCGTACCGCCCGACCGCCATGAATGAGTCCTCGCCGTTCTTCTCCTTGGCGCGCAGATGGCTGATCAGCTCGTAATCCGGCTTGCCCATCCGCTCGCCAGTCGCCGGAGCGCTGCTCCATGCCATCGATTGCGCCATGTCTACACTCCCAAAATGATCAGTGCCGCGCCTGCCGGACCGGCCGGCGCCCATCCAGTCCGGATCACCAGCCGTAGCCCGGCCAGCCGTAATAGCCGTGCAGGTCACCCGTAATGCCCGTAGAGGTTGGTCTCCATCTGCCGCGAGACTGGCGCGTCCGAGAGGAGGTCGCTGACGCTCCCGATCGGGCCGTCGCTCGCCTCGATGGCAAAGCCCTTGAGAGCTGACCCAACCAACATCATGGCTGAACTCGTTTCCCCGTTAGCTGAGTTATCAACCATACCGCGCAGCCCGGGCGGGGGCAGGTTCGGAATCTACCCACGGCGCGATCCGGTGCCGCGTGCGAGCGGCGAAGCCCGTCCACCCCGCGTGCGTGAGTAGCCCAGCGAGCCCCGGATGCTACCCACGCCACATCAGGGCACACCCGCCTTGTCCGGCGTATCGGCCTTGGCGTCCCACGTCGCGGCGAGCGCCAGTCGTGCCAGCGCGGGGAGCGAGGCGGCGCCGGTCTTGCGCATGATGGAGGCCCGGTGGTTCTCCACCGTGCGCTGGCTGATGGCGAGGTCGGCCGCGATGTTCTTGCTCGGCTGCCCGGCGACCACCCGTGTCATGATCTGCTGCTGCCTCGGCGTGAGGGAGGCGACGTTGCGGGCGGCGTCCTCCCGCCAGACCGCCTGCTTGCCCTTGTCCCGGGCCTGGTCCAGCGCGCGGTCGATGCTGGCGAGCAGGTCGTCGCGGCCGACCGGCTTCTCGATGAAATCCGAGGCGCCGGCCTTCATCGCCTGCACCGCCATGGCGACGTCACTCCGGCCGGTGATCATGATGGCCGATAGCGGGCTGCCGGCATCCTGCAGGTGGCGGAGCAGGTCCAACCCCTTCATGCCGGGGAGGTAGGCGTCGATCAGCAGGCATCCCGTCCCGTCCTGGCGGTGCGACGCCACGAACGCCTCGCCATCGGCGAAATCCTCCACGGTCCGCCCGTCATCCTCAAGCACCGCGCGGATCGCAGCCCGGACGCCGGCATCGTCGTCCACCACGAACACTGTGGAGGCCGTGTCCGCGGCGGCGGACCCGTTCGGCGGGGCCTCTGAAGCGGGGTGCTCCGGGTCGGGGCCGAGCAGGGCGGCCATGGTGCGTATCAAGTCGTCGCGCTTCGCCGGCTTGTCGAGCTGCGTGCAGTCGGCGGCCGCGACCTCGCGCATCGTCTCCGTCGAGATGTCGCCCGTGAGGATGATGGCCGGCAGGGCCTGCCCGCTGTCCTGCCGTATACGCTGCACGGTCTGCAGGCCAGTCATGCCGCCCGGCAGGTTGAAGTCGGCCAGCAGCAGATGGGGGGCAGCCGGCCCGTCCTGCCGCAGCCGGAGCGCCGCCGGGCCGTCGCGCGCGGCCAGGACGTGGTAGCCCTCGCTCTCCAGCAGCATGCCGAGCAGGTCGCGCAGGTCGGGGTCGTCCTCGATCACCAGGACCGTCTTGGGAGTGTGGAGTGTGCCGGTCATGGCGGCGCCTCGGGTCGCAGGAGCCGCCGGCCTGGCTGGCTGGTGTGCGGTTGCGACCTGCACCTCGACGGCGAACATGGATCCCTTGCCGGCGCGGGAGCGGACGCGGACCGGGTGGTCCAGCAGGGTGCCGAGCCGCTGCACGATGGACAGGCCGAGGCCGAGGCCGCGGCTGCGTTCGCGGGCGTCGTTGCCGACCTGGCGATACTCCTCGAAGATCGTCTGCAGCTCGCCGTCGGGGATACCGATCCCGGTATCCCATACCTCGACGCTCAGGACGGCGCCGCGCCGGCGGCAGCCGAGCAGGATCCGGCCCGACTCGGTGTATTTGAGTGCATTGGACAGGAGGTTGCGGACGACCTGCTCCAGCAGCCGCGGATCGCTGCAGATGTCCCGCGAGCAGGCGACAACCCGCAGCTGCAGGCCCTTCGCCACTGCCTGGTAGGCGAACTCGTCCCGCATGCGCGTCAGCAGCCCGCCGATCGGGAACGCCTTGACGTCCGCCCGGATCACCCCTGCCTCGATCTGGTTGATGTCGAGCAGCGTGTCCAGCATCGCCGCCATGGCGCCGAGCGTGTCGTCCTGCCGGGCGATCAAGCTCTGCGCCTTGTCGCCCTGCGCCGTCTTGGCGAGCAGTCCCTGCAGCAGCGACAACGTCTGCAACGGCTGGCGCAGGTCGTGGCTCGCGGCGGCAAGGAAGCGGGACTTGGCGGTGTTGGCGATGTCGGCCTCGCGCTTGGCCTCCTCGAGCGCCTCGGCGACGCGCTTGCGGCTGGTGATGTCGTTGAAGGTGATGACCACGCCCTCCACGCGGCCGCCATGGGCGAGGTACGGCAGGATGCGGCGGCGGAACCACTGGCCACTGGCGGCCGCGATCTCCCGTTCCGCCGGGTCCAGGTCGGCCAGCACGGCCCTGGCATCGCCTGCGAGGGCGCTGTCGGCCGCCAGGGAGTACAGGTCCGCCAGCGGGCGGCCGATGTCGCCCGCCAGGATGGCGAACAGCGCCCGCGTGGCCGGCGTGAAGAAGCGGATGCGCAGGTCGCGGTCCAGGAACAGGGTCGCGACGTTCGTGCTGTACAGCACGTTCTGCAGGTCGTCGGCCGTGGTGCGCTGCCGCTCCAGCGTCTCCTGCAGCTGGCTGTTCAGCGCGGTCAGCTCCTCGTTCAGCGATTGCAGCTCCTCCTTGGAGGCCAGCAGCTCCTCGTTGGTGGACTGGAACTCCTCGTTGACCGACAGCGCCTCCTCGTTGACCGCCTTCTGCTCCTCGCTCGACATCTCCAGGTCGCGGATGGCGACCTGCAGGTCGGTCCGCGTCGTCTCGAGTTCACGCTCGAGTTCGGCGAAGCGTGGCGCGTTGCGCGCCGCCGGGTGGCCGGGGGCAGCTTCGGAGATCGGGATCGGAACGAAGCAGACGAGCAACAGCTTCTCGCCCTGGTCCTGCACCGGCTGCGCCTCGATGGTGACCCGCTCGGCACGGCACTCGACGGCGATGCGGGTGCTGTCCCGCCGGGCCTGGTCAAGCACCGTGCGGAGCTTGGCGCGCAGGCCGGGCCGCACCATCGCGAGCACGTCGTGCGTGGGATGCCCGGGGGCGAGGCGGAAGTAGCGGTCGGTGGGGCCGAGCGAGAACACGGTCTCATTGGCGTGGTTCACCAGCACTGCGGCCGGCGCGTAGCCCTCCAGCACCAGCCGGCGCCCGAGCTCGGCGAGCGCCAGTTGGCGGGACGGTGGCCGCACCCCCGCGGAGGGGCGCAGGCGCAGGCCGTCCCGGGTCGGGATGACCAGGCTGAGCCCGTCCGCCCGGCTCCGGCCCACCCTGCGGTAGATGCGCTGCGCCTTGGCCACAGGCTCGAAGCGGCCCGCCACGCTGCCGGGCGTCTCGACCAGGCCGAGCAGCAGCAGCCCGCCCTCGCACAGCGCGAAATGGATCAGGGAGATTGCCTTGTCCTGCGCATCCGCCTGGAAATAAATCAGCAGGTTGCGGCAGGAGATCAGGTCCATGCGGGAAAAGGGCGGGTCGGTCAGCACGTCCTGGACCGTGAAGACAACGAGCGCGCGCAGCTCGGCCGAGACGCGCCAGGACTCGTCCTCCTGGGAAAAGAACCGGCTGAGCCGCTCCTGCGAGACGCCTCCCACCACCGCCGCGGGATAGACGGCCTCACGCGCGGTCGTGACCGCGTCCGCATCGATGTCCGAGGCGAACAGCTGCAGCCGTACCGGGCGCTTGGCCCGGATGATCTCCTCCTGGAACAGGATGGCCAGCGAGTAGATCTCCTCCCCGGTGCTGCAACCTGGCACCCAGATGCGCAGGGGCCTGCCCTCCGGCAGCTGCCGGACCATGTCGGGGATGATGTTCTCGGCCAAGTAGGTGAACACGCCCGGGTCCCGGAAGAAGCCTGTGACGTGGATCAGCAGATCCTTCGCCAGCAGCTCCAGCTCGCCTCGCTGCTCCTGCAGCAGCTGGAGGTAGCGGGGCATCTCGTTCGGCGCCAAACCGGCCATCGCCATCCGGCGCTCGGCCCGGCGCTGCAGCGTGCCGTGCTTGTAGTCGCCGAAGTGGCGCTTGGTGCCGGACCGCAGCAGGTCGATGATGGCGGCCAGCTCGGGCCGTTCTGCCTCCATTTGCTCCGCAGGTGCGTCGTTCCGGGGCGGAGGCAGGTTGCCGCGCCGCCACTCCGTCAGTGCGGCCGGGATGGCGGCGACTGGAAGCACGTGGTCGGTCCGCTCCGTGGCGATGGCGCTGAGCGGCATTCCGTCATAGGCGGCCTCCGCCGGGTCCTGCACGATGACCAACCCGCCGGCCTCCTTGATGGCGACCAGCCCGGCGCTGCCATCCGCGCCCGTTCCGGACAGGACGATGCAGGCAGCGCGCGGGCCGTAGGCGCTGGCGAGGGATTGCAGCAGCACATCGAACGGCAGCTGCGCGCCCAGCTTGGCCCGCCGCGGGGAAAGGCGCAGCGTATCGCCGACCACCGACAGGTAGCTTCCCGGCGGGATGACGTACACGTGGTCCGCCGCCAATGACACGCCATTCTCCGCCTCGCGCACACTCAGCGCGGTCCGGCCGCCCAGCAGCTCCGTCATCATGCTCTCATGCGTGGGATCGAGGTGCTGCACGAGCACGAACACCATCCCACTTCCGGGCTGGAGTGCCGCAACCAGCTTTGTGCAGGCCTCGAGCCCGCCTGCCGAAGCGCCGATGCCGATGACGGCCGGGCCCGCCGCTGCTGCCGGAGCCTGCGCGGGGGCGGGCTCTGGCGCGGTCTCGGCCACTGAAACGGTCGGAGACGATCGGCGTCGCGCCATGCCCGGTGTCCCTGCTGCCGCGCGCACCGCGGGCCGCTCTTAACATTGTATAGCCTGGCCACGCGTTCAACGGGTGGCGTTCGCGTGAGTATTTTCCGATCCTGCCGCCGTCGCCGCCCCCGTCGTAGGTGAGTCGTGGGGAGGAACGACCGGACCATCCCATTGCACCCCCATCCAAGAGGTGTGTAGGTCGGAAGCGTGGCGTAGGCCGTGGAGGGGCTAAGGCAGAGCTGCAGCGCTCCATCGTTTGACATCGGTCCGGTCCGCCGGAGAATGGACCGATGACTTTCGCCCCCGACAAAGCAATCGATGCCGCGGTCCGCCATCGCGCGGTCCGGGCGGCCCAGGGGCTCGAGGGGTTCGATCTGCTGCTTCGGGGCGGGTCTGTGGTGGACGTCGCCACGGGGGAGGTGCGTGCCGCCGATGTGGGTATTATCGGGGGGCTGATCGCCTCCGTCCACCCCGCGGGCGGTCGGGGCGATGCTGGCGAGACCCACGACCTGACTGGCCTGTTCCTCGCTCCGGGTTTCGTGGACAGCCACGTCCATTTCGAGTCGTCCCACATGGCGCCTGCCGACTACGCCGCGGTCGTGGTCCCCCACGGCACCACGACCGCGGTGTGGGACCCGCACGAGCTGGCGAACGTGGTTGGGCTGGCCGGTGTCCGCTGGGCGGTCGAGGCCTCACGTGGCCTGCCGCTCCGCGTGCTGGTGGCCGCACCCTCCTGCGTGCCCTCGGCGCCGGGGCTGGAAACGGGGGGTGCCACGTTCAACCCGGCCGAGATCACGGAGATGCTCAGCTGGCCGGAGGTGCAGGGCGTGGCCGAGGTGATGGATATGGCGGGCGTGCTGTCCGGCTCGCCGCGGATGGCGGGCATCGTCGCGGCGGGGATCGCGGCCGGCAAGAACGTAAGCGGCCACGCGCGAGATCTGTCCGGGCCTGGCTTGCAGGGCTACGCCGCCGCCGGCATCACCTCCGACCACGAAATCATGACCGGCACCGACCTGCTGGATAAACTACGCGCCGGGCTGACGGTGGAGCTGCGCGGTAGCCATGACGCCGTGTTGCCGGGTGCCATCGCGGCCATCGTGGGCCTGCCACGGTCCCGAGCACCCTGGTCGCCTGCACCGACGACATCGTGCCGGACGAGCTCGTCGCGAAAGGCGGGTTGCGGGACATGCTGGCCCGCTGCGTCGCCCGTGGCCTGGATCCGGTCGACGCGATCCGCATGGCCACGCTGAACGCGGCGCACCGCCTCAAGCGCGACGACATCGGCCTGGTGGCGCCGGGCCGGCGGGCGGAGGTCGCCGTGCTCTCGGACCTGCGGGCGTTCACCGTGGCCCGCGTCTATGTCGGCGGACGGCTGGTTGCACGGGACGGCCGGCTCTGCACCCCGATCAACCGACTCCCGGCCGGGGCGGAGCCGCGAGAGACCGTCAAGCTGGCGCCGGTGAGCGCCGACGCGTTCCGCCTGCGGGTCAAGGGCCCCCGCAACGGGCGGGTGCGCCTGCCGGTGGTGGGCGGCGTGCGGGTGGTGCATTGGGACGCGGCGGAGGTGGCGGTGCGTGACGGCGTGGCGGTGCTGCCCGGCCGGCACTGCCTGATCGCCGTATTGCACCGCCATGGCCGGCGGGACCCGGCGGCGATGGTGTGCCTGGCGAACGGGTGGGGGGAACCGCGCGGCGCCATCGCCACCACGATCCTGCACGACAACCACAACCTGCTGGTGCTCGGGCGTGACCCGGCGGACATGGCGGCGGCCGCCAACGCGGTGATCGCCTGCGGGGGCGGCATGGCGGTCGCAGCAGCCGGGCAGGTGACCGCGGTGTTCGAGCTGCCGATCGCCGGGCTGCTGGCGGACACATCGCCGGAACGGGTCGCGGCCGACTTTGCGCGGCTGCGCCGGGCCGCCGACGCGATCATCGACTGGCAGCCGCCGCACCGCGTGTTCCGGGCCGTCACGGGCATCTCGCTGGCCTGCAACCCCGGCCCCCACCCGACCGATCTCGGGATCAGCGACGGCGGCACCGGCGCGCTGTTGGACCCCACTTTGCCGCTCCTGGCCGGCCCAGATCCATGACCCGGAGACCACCCATGCGCATCGCTTGCGCCCCTCTCCTACCTACCCCGCTGCCACTCCACGGGCTGAAGAAGCCCGAGGAACCCTTGGCAGCTCCGCCCTCCCACAAGGGGAGGGCGACCTCTTTCCTCATCCCTATCGGTACCCAGCAGCCTGCAATTCGAACAGCGCGGCATACCGGCCGCCGAGCGCCAGCAGCTCCGCATGGGTGCCCGCCTCGGCGACGCGGCCATCGGCGATCACCACGATGCGGTCCGCCATACGCACGCTGGAGAAGCGGTGGGAGATCAGCACCGCCGTGCGGCCGGCGCTGAGCGCCTTGAACCGCTCGAACACCTCGAACTCGGCGCGCGCATCCAACGCCGCCGTCGGTTCGTCCAAGACCAGCAGTGCCGCATCGCGCATGTACGCACGCGCGATGGCGATTTTCTGCCATTCCCCGCCCGACAGGTCCACGCCGCCGGGGAAGCGCCGCCCGACCATCTGGTCGTAGCCGTGATGCAGCCGGCGCACGACCTCGTCGGCCCGGCCCAGGCGGGCGGCTTCCTCGATCCGGGCGCGGTCCGCGCGCTGGGTGATCCGGCCCACGGCGATGTTGTCACCGGCGGTGAAGTCGTAGCGCACGAAGTCCTGGAAGATGACGCCGATGCCGGCGCGCAGCCCGTCCAGGTCGTAGGCGCGCAGATCATGGCCGTCGAACAGGATGCGGCCTTCGACGGGATCGTACAGCCGGGTCAGCAGCTTCACGAGCGTGGTCTTGCCCGCGCCATTCTCCCCTACCAGGGCCACCACCTGGCCGGCCGCCACGTGGAAGCTCAGGTGGCGCACCGCCCAGCGCTCCGCGTCCGGATAGCGGAAGCCGACATCCTCGAACACCAACCCGGCCGTGATCGTGACGGGGAACGGCAAGCCGCCCGGCGGGGAGGTGATGGCCGGGCGCACCTTCAGGAAGCCGAACAAGTCCTGCAGGTAGAGCGCCTGGCTGGCCAGCGTCGAGACCCCGCTCAGCAACCCCGCCAGCAACCCGCGCAACCGCAGGAACGAGGCGGCCAGGAAGGTGAGGTCCCCCACCGTCAGCCCGCCACTCGCGGTGCGCCAGGCGAGATACGCGTAGGCGGCGTAGTAGCCGAGCGTGCCCAACGCGGCCAATCCGGCCCCGGCACCCGCGCGGCGCCGGGCAAACATCGCGTTCTCCTGCCGGATGACCGCGGACAGGGTGCGGTAGCGCTCAATCAGGAAGCCGTGCAGGCCGAACAGCTTGACCTCCTTGGCCGTGCCGGTGCTGGCACCGGTCTGGCGCAGATAGTCCAGCTCCCGCCGCTCCGCCGTGCGGTGGGCATTCAGGGCGTAGCTCTCGGCGTTGAACCGCAGCTCGCCCAGGAAGGCGGGCACCAAGGCGGCGGCGAGCAGCGCGATCAGCCACGGGGCGTAGGCGGCGATGCCGGCGGCGAAGCCCGCCAGGGTCACGCTGTCCTGTGCCAGGCCGAACAGCTGGCTGATCAGGCCGGTGCGTCCGCTGGCCTGCCGCCGGGCGCGGTCGAGCTGGTCCTGGATGTCGCTGTCCTCGAAATCCTGCAGGTCGAGCGTGGCGGCGTGGTGCATCAGCCGCAGGCTGGTCGCGTCGCTGAACCGGTCCGACAGCAGCGAATCGACCAGGGTGACGCCGCGGCCGAGCGCGTCCGCCAGCAATGCGAGCACCAGTTCGGCCGCCAGCAGCGCGGCCAGGCGGCTGCCGAGCATGTCCGTCCAGGGCTGCAAGGGCGCCGGATGGGCGCCGAGCCGCACGACTTCGTCGATGATGAGCTTGGCTACCAGCAGCGTCGCGATCGGCAAGCCCGCACGGGCCAGCCGCAGGGCCAGCGAGGCCGCCGTGAGGGGTTTGCTGGTGCGCCAGAGCAGGGTGACGAAGGCCGGCAGCGTCCGCAACGCGCCGAGCCGGCTCTTGCTGGGCGCCGGTTGCGGGCGGACCGTCAACCTGGGATCGACGCGCCGCCCGGCAGGCGCAACAGCCGGTCGTCCCGCCGCCACCAGCCCGGCCGTTCAAGCAGGTCGTGATGGAACGTGCCCTCGCGTGCCAGGGCCCGGATCGCCGCGGCGAGCTGGGTCTCGCGCGGCGGCTCGGACGTGAAGTCGATCGCTCCCACCTCCAAGCGGCCGCGGTGCTCCGACAGCATGCTGTCCCAGTCCATCGAGCCGAACAGTGACCAGGCGGTGACCGCGCGGATATCGGCGCCCTCGTCCCGCACCGTCAGCGCCGCCGCCCAGGCCTCCATCAGCCAACGAACCGGCTCCTCGGGGTCGTCGCAGCCGAGATGCACCTCGCTCAATACAATGGGCCGCCGGTAGCGGGCCCACACCTCGCGCAGCCTGGGCGCCCACCCGGTGGTACCGGGTGGGAAGTCGATGCGCGCGGCCTCGGTATCGACGTAGCGCCGCTCGCCATTGCCGCCTGGCGTGGACCCCGGATACAGCTCGACCCGGTCGTCGAGGAAGCGGTCGCTGGTGGCGTAGTGGTTGACGCCGACCAGGTCCGGCGCCGCCTCGCCCGTGGCCAGCTCGTCCAGGTCGGCCGGCGGGACGCCGTGCGCTTCCAGGTGGCCGCGCCAGGGATGCGCCCGTGACACGGTGCCGCACAGCAGGTCGAGGCTGAGCCAGCGCCGGGCGTTCTCGTAGACGGCCTGGTGCGCGAGCAGCGGGGTGGCGAAGATTCGCCCGATATCCTCCGTGGACATGAACCGCGCATCCGGGCGAATCGCGCGGATGGCGCGCACCGCCAGCAGCACGGCCCGGCACTGGTTCGCCACGGCGCGCAGGAACATGCCCTCGTCATGGGCGTGCGGGTGCCAGTGGCCATACAGGCAGGCGAAGCGCGCCGTGGTCAGCGGCTCGTTCACCGGGGTCCACATCCCGACCCAGGGATAGCGGCCGGCCATCAGGGCGGCGTGTCCGGCGAGCTTCTCCCCAAACGCCGGGTCGAGCAGGCTCGTGCCGGGCGGCCCCGCGCCGTGATGCACCAGGCCCGCGATGACGGCGATCCCGTGGTCCTGCAGCGCCGCCATCTGCCGGTCCTGCCAGGCCCGGTCCGACGGCACGCCCGGCCTGTTGCGTTCCCACACCAGCGGGTAGCGCACGGTGCGCAGGCCCAGCCCGGCCAGGCGCTCGATGTCGGCCGGGCCGCGCTCCTGGTGCCCCGTCTCGCGCACCTGGTCTCGCCAGGTGTCGCCGATGCGCACGTTGCTGCACTCCACCCCCCCCCATAACGGCAGCCGCCCCGGCGCCATGCGGCGTCAGTCCGCCGTCCCCATGCGCGGCCTGGTGAGCGCTAGCCCCGAGTCCCGCAGCCGCGCCCGACCGATCCACAACGCCACCAGCCCAGCGACGGCGCACACGGCGACGAAGGGAAGCATCGCGAAGGTGAAGCTGCCGGTTCTCTCCCGGATCTCACCGATCGCCCAGGTCGCGCCGAACACGAGGAGGTTATTCAGCGCATTGATCTGCCCGATCGCCAGCGCGGAGATACTCACCGGCAACATCTCCGTCGCCAGCGCCCAGAACGGCCCCTTGATCATTGAGGCCGCCGAGATCACGACGCAGAGCACCACGATCATCGGCGCCAGCGAGTGCACCAGCATCGTGCAAACCAGCCCGAGCGTCGCGAGGCCAAGCGGTAGTGCCGTGTGCAAGGTGCGCTCACCCGTGCGGTCCGAGTGCGAGGCCCACAGATACATTGCGACGCTGGCGAGGGCGAAGGGCACCGAGTTCAGGAAACCGACCTGCATCGTGGTCAGGTTGTAGGCTTTGATGATCTGCGGCTGCCACAGCGCCAGCGCGTTGGTCACAGAGGTGCCGCCGATATAGACCAGCGTCAGCAGCAGCACGTATCTGTTGCCCATCACCTGCCAGAACGACAGCGACCCGGCGATCGTGCCCTCCTGCGTTTTGCCGGCGATCTCGGCCTCCAGCCAGGTCTTCTGCCCGTCATCCAGGAAGCGCGCAGTGCGGATCGAGCGCGGCAGCACCAGCGCGCAGCCGATGCCCATTAGCACGGCCGGCAGCCCCTCCATGATGAACAGCCAGTGCCAGCCGCGCATGCCCAGCCAGCCATCGGTCAGCAGCAGCGAGGCGGAGACCGGCGAGCCGAGCACGCTCGACACCGGGAGCGCCATCATCAGGATGGCCACCATCCGGCTGCGGTGCTGCGCCGGGAACCACAGCGTTAGAAAGTAGATGACGCCGGGGAAGAACCCCGCTTCCGCGATGCCGAGCAGGAAGCGCAGCCCGTAAAAGGAATACGGCCCCGTCACGAACACCATGCTGGCCGAGATCAGGCCCCAGGCGATCATCACCAGGGACAGCCAGCGCCGGGCGCCGATCCGGACCATCATCATGTTGCACGGCACGGCGAACAGGCAGTAGGCGACGAAGAACAGCCCGGCGCCGAAGCCGAAAGCGGCTTTGCTGAGCCCGATATCCTCGTTCATCTGCAACGCCGCGAAGCCGACATTCACCCGGTCGAGCGACGCCAGGAAATAGCCGACGGTGACGAAGGGCATCAGCCGCAGCGCCAGCTTGCGGATCACTTGGCGTTCCATGGGGGTCGCTTCAGGCATGGTTCAGGTCCTTCCAAGGGCTCACGGGCAACCGCGTCCGCAGCCAATCATGGATGAGAAGCGCGATCTCGGCGCTGTTGCACGGCATCATCAGCATGTGGGAGTTGCCGATGATACCCCGCCCCCGCAAATCCAGCACGTCCACGTCCACGTCCACGTCCACGTCCACGTCCACGTCCAGATCCACGTCCACGTCGGCGCCGGCTGTGCGGGCAGCAGTCGTCCCGCCCTACGCCGGCTCGATCGCGACGATCGCGGCCACGCGATGTGGGCGGCGGTCTGCCGCGTGGATGGCGACATCCCCTCGACCCAATCTGTTGCAAGCACGCAACACTGACACAGCGGAAAGCCACAGAGCTGTATGAGCAACATCGAATCTTTATGCGGGGTCGAAGCATGACGGCCGATGTAACGCACTCGGATGTTTGCAGGATGATCAACAAGGACATTGCTACCGTGCCGCGCGTGGAGCGAGGCGACACGCCTCGGCTCCGGGCAACGAGAGCTATGCTACTCGTCTCGGCAAGCTTCTTCGCTTCCAGCCACCTTTTCGGCTCCAGCGCTCAAGCCGCGGACGTCAACCCAGCCCAGCCAGGCGCCGTCGCCACCTCGACGGCCACCCCGCCGGCAAGTGGGAACTTCTTTGATAGGTTCTTCCAGGCCTATTATGATGACTTGTTTCCACCGCCGAACGTCCCCGCGTCCCCGGCTTCTCCGCGCCGGATATCACCCGCTCCGCTCGACTCTCCACCTTTCCCGAGCGCCGAATGGGGCTATGGCGGCACTCCCGTGCTTGGCACCGACAACGCCTTGCCCGTGACACCGCTCATGAAGGGACTCCACGGGACCGACGTCGGGACGGCGCTCGAGAACAGCAGGGTGTCCATATACGGCTGGACGGAGGTGGGGGCGAACCTCAGCTCCTCCTATGGCAAGAATGGCAACTTCCCAGCCGCCTACGACTTCAATCCCAACAACATACAGGCAAACCAGAACACCCTGTATGTCGAGCGGACACCGGACGAAAATCAGCGGGATCATATCGACTGGGGGTTTCGCGTTACCGCGTTGTATGGAACGGATTACCGCTACACGGTAGCAAATGGCTACAATTCAGATCAGTATCTGAATCGAAACCATCAATACGGCTTTGACCTGCCTATGGCCTACTTTGACCTCTATGTACCAAATATTGGATATGGCACGAACTTCCGTATCGGACGCTACATCTCCCTCCCCGATATCGAGGCTCAGCTTGCCCCGAACAACTACTTCTACAGTCACTCGCTGCTCTACACGTATGATCCATTCACGCAAACCGGTCTTGTCGCATCCACGATGCTCGATCCAAAAGGCCAGTGGATCATCCAATATGGCGTCTCGGCGGGCAACGATACGTCACCTTTGGTGAAGTCCGCGCAGCCGACACTGACGTTGATGCTTCGCTACTCGACGCCAAGCAATCTCGACAACTTCTACGTCGGCATCAACAGCCTGAACGATGGTAAGTTCAGCTACAATAACCTGCAGAGCTTCTACACGACATGGTATCATAAATTCGGCAACTCGGGCTTCCATATGGCGACCGAGGCCTGGTACATGTATCAAAACAAGACACCAGTGACCGGTAGCAACACCGGCTTCGGGCGTAACGGCCCTTTTGGCGCCACCTGCAGAACCGGGACGCGATGCTTCTCGGATGAATACGCGGTCCTGAACTACCTCAACTACGAGTTCGACAATCATGACTTCATCGGATTACGAAATGAAGTCTTCAACGACGAAAAAGGTCAGCGTACCGGCTTTCAGACGATCTACAGCGAGCACACCATAGGATACAACCACTGGTTCTCGGACGAGATCCTCGTCAGGCCAGAGGTAAGATACGAGCATTCGTATAACGCAAAAGCCTACAACAACGGCAGGTCTGCCAATCAGGAGACCTTCGCAACCGATGTCATCCTGAAGTATTAGGGTCGGTGTCTCCTGGCGTGGAGGATAGACAGTCCACGCCAGCCACCGGTCAAAGGTCAATGTCGAATAGTGTCGCAGTCACTCTCCTGGTAATCGCCGCCTTGCTGGAGGCAGGCGGCGATGCGCTGGTCCGCCGTGGAATGCCGCCGCAAGGTATGCCTCACCGCGTTGCCTACCTAGGGTCGGGGGCGGCAACCCTGTTTGCTTACGGCCTGTTCGTGAACACGCCGAGTTGGGATTTCGGCCGCTTGCTGGGCGTCTATGTCGCCATCTTCTTCGTCGCGGCGCAGGCCATAAACTATTTCTTCTTCAACGTGACCCCCGGTGCACCCATCATCGCGGGTGGAGTCCTCATCGTATCCGGAGGCCTCCTGATGACTGTCTGGAAATGACGGCTTCGTTTCGGGACCCCAAGGTCACCGGACGCACGTGGACGGAGCATCGTTTGCCAAACCCTTGAACCTAGCTCCCCACCGCTGCACCCTGCCCAAGCAGCTGCGGAGCAACGACGATGGGCCATGTGACGAGCGACAAGCAAACCACCCTGGCGGAGCTGGCGCGCCGCGTGCTGCCCGGCGGCAATTTCGGCAACATGGCCAGCGACACGGTGATCCGCGAGGGCCGCGCGGGCCGGGTCTGGGACGTCAGCGGCAATGAGTACGTGGACTTCCTGCTCGGCTCCGGCCCGATGCTGGTCGGTCATGCCAACCCCGAGGTCAACGCCGCCGTCGTCGAGCAGGTCGCGCACGGCTCCACCTTCTTCGCCAACAACGAGCACGGCATCCTGCTCGCCGCCGCCATCGTGGACGCCGTGCCCTGCGCCGAGCAGGTGCGGTTCTGCAGCACGGGGACGGAGGCCGACGCCTACGCGATGCGCCTGGCCCGCGCCTACCGCCGCCGCAGCAAGATCCTGAAGTTCGAGGGCGGCTACCACGGCATGAGCGACTGGGGCCTGCTCAGCCTCTGGCCGAAGCAGCCCAGCAACTCCGGCCGCGCCGTGCCGGACACCGTGGGCGTTCCGCCCAGCCTGCCGGCGGAGATGCTGGTCGTCCCCTTCAACGACTTGGCGGCAGCGCGGGAGATGATCCACGCGAACCGGGAGGAGCTGGCCGGGGTGATCGTGGAGCCGATGCAACGCCTGGTGCCGCCGCTACCGGGCTTCCTGCAGGGCCTGCGCGAGGTCACGGCGGAATACGGCATTCCGCTGATCTTCGACGAGGTCGTGACCGGCTTCCGCCTGGCCTATGGCGGCGCGCAGGAATACTACGGCGTCGTCCCCGACATCTGCACCATGGGCAAGGTGATCGGCGGCGGCTTCCCGCTCTCGGCGGTGGCCGGCCGTGCCGACATCATGGCCCATTTCGACCCGGCGAAGGCCGGCTCAGAGGGCTACATGCCGCAGATCGGCACACTGAGCGGCAATCCGGTCGCGGCCGTGGCGGGGCTTGCAACCCTGCGCATCCTGCAGCGCCCCGGTGCCTACGAGCGGATCGCCGCCACCGGCCGTGCCGTATGGGCGGGGCTGGAGGGAGCGCTGCACGCCGCCGGCCTGAACGCGGTCGTGGTCGGGGAACCGTTCATGTTCGACGCCGTGTTCACCGACCGCAGCACAGTCACCGACTACCGCGGCACGGTAGACATCGACCGTGCGGCCAGCCTGCGATTCAACCAACTCACCCGCGCCCACGGCGTGTTCAAGAGCGACAACAAGATCTACATTTCGCTTGCACATGACGAGCGAGACGTGGCGGACGCGACGGGGGCGTTCACCGCAGCAGCCCGCGGATTGTAGGCGGCCCGTAAGGTGGGACGCGCTTTGGCGTCCCACCGGCACGCGCGACGGTGGGGTACTAAAGCGCACCCCACCCTACAGATCACATCAAGTCGTAACGGTCCGCGTTCATCACCTTCGTCCAAGCCGCCACGAAATCCTTGACGAACTTCGTCTGCGATCTGGCGCAACCATAGACCTCGGCCAGCGCCCGCATCTGCGAGTGCGACCCGAAGATGAGATCGACCCGGCTCGCGGTCCACCTCACCTCCTTCGTCTTGCGATCACGGCCCTCGAACGCGTTCTCGGACCCCGTCGGCATCCACTCCAAGCTCATGGTCAGCAGATTGACGAAGAAGTCGTTCGTCAGCTTGCCAGGCTGCGTGGTGAACACGCCGTGCTTGGAGCCGCCGGTGTTGGCACCCAGCACCCGCAAGCCGCCGACCAGCACCGTCATCTCCGGCCCGCTCAGCCGCATCAACTCGGCCTTGTCCACCAACGCTTCCTCGGGCGCCATGAACTGCGCGCCCTCGTAGTGGTTGCGGAACGCGTCAGCCTTCGGCTCCAACGGAGCGAACGACACGGCGTCGGTCTGCTCCTGCGAGGCGTCCATGCGGCCCGGCGTGAACGGCACCTTGATGTCGCTCCCGGCCGCCTTCGCCGCCTGCTCCACCGCGGCACAGCCGCCGAGCACGATCAGGTCGGCGATCGAGACGCGCATCCCGCCCGGCGCGGACGCGTTGAACGCCGCCTGCACCCCTTCGAGCGCCTGCAGCACCACCGCCAGCTTGGCCGGCTCGTTCACTGCCCAATCCTTCTGCGGCGCCAGCCGGATGCGCGCCCCATTCGCCCCGCCGCGCTTGTCCGAGAAACGGAACGTCGCGGCCGAGGCCCAAGCCGTCGAGACCAGCTGCGGCACCGAGAGCCCGCTCGCGAGGATCTGGCCCTTGAGCGCCTCGATCTCCTGCTCTCCGATGACCGGGTGATCGACGGCCGGAATCGGATCCTGCCAGATCAGCGTCTCCTTGGGCACGAGTGGGCCCAGGTAGCGCTGGATCGGACCCATGTCGCGATGCGTGAGCTTGAACCAGGCACGGGCGAACGCGTCCGCGAACTCGTCCGGATGCTCGTAGAACCGGCGCGAGATCTTCTCGTAGATTGGGTCCGCCTTCAGCGCGAGGTCCGATGTCAGCATCGACGGCTTGCGCATCTTGGTGGCATCGTGCGCGTGTGGAATGTCGGACGGGGCGTCCTTCGCTTCCCACTGCCACGCGCCGGCCGGACTCTTCACCAGCTCCCACTCATACTTGAACAGGTTGTCGAAGTAGTGGTTGCTCCACTGTGTTGGCGTCTGCGACCAGGTGACTTCCAGGCCGGCCGTGATCGCGTCGCCACCGTGCCCGGCGCCATGCTTGCTCTTCCAGCCGAGCCCCTGGTCCTCGATCGCACCGCTCTCCGGCTCCGGGCCCACGAACGACGGGTCACCGGCGCCATGGGTCTTGCCGAAGGTATGGCCGCCGGCGACCAGGGCCACCGTCTCCTCGTCGTTCATCGCCATGCGTGCGAACGTCTCGCGGATATCCCGGGCCGAACCGAGCGGGTCGGGGTTGCTGTTCGGGCCTTCCGGGTTGACGTAGATCAGGCCCATCTGCACCGCGCCGAGCCGGCTATCCAGCTGCCGCTCGCCGCTGTAGCGCTCGTCGCCCAGCCAGGTCCCCTCGGGCCCCCAATACAACTCCTCCGGCTCCCAGGTGTCCGCGCGGCCACCGGCGAAGCCGAACGTCTGGAAGCCCATCGACTCCAGCGCCACGTTGCCGACGAGCACGAACAGGTCGGCCCAGGACAGCTTGTCGCCGTACTTCTGCTTGATCGGCCACAGCAGGCGGCGACCCTTGTCCAGGTTCGCGTTGTCCGGCCAGCTGTTGAGCGGCGCGAACCGCTGCTGGCCACCGCCAGCGCCGCCGCGGCCATCGACCGTGCGGTAGGTGCCCGCGCTGTGCCACGCCAGGCGGATGAACAGCCCGCCGTAATGCCCGAAATCAGCCGGCCACCATTCCTGGCTGTCCGTCATCAGGGCGTGCAGGTCCTGCACCACGGCCTTCAGGTCGAGCGTCCTGAACGCCTCGGCGTAGTCGAACGCTTCGCCCATCGGGTTAGCCCGCGGCGAGTGCTGGCTTAGCGAATTGAGGCTCAGGTGCTCCGGCCACCAGTCCCGGTTACCCCGGCGCGAGCTGCTGCTCTTCTGGCCCCCGTGTGCGACCGGGCATCCCTCGATCTTATTGTCGGCCATACCATCCATGGTGTCTCTCCTGATGAAATCGCCTGGTTCCCTGCCGCGCCAAACTGCCCGGCAGGCTCATGC
>CAXSEG010000010.1:0-31632 GCA_964235545.1 uncultured Acetobacteraceae bacterium | reverse complement strand
GCGGCTGGCGCAGCCGTTCCGCAAGCTCGCCCATAACGGCGAGATCAACACGATCAGCGGCAATATCAACTGGATGAAGAGCCACGAGACCCGGCTCAGCGACCCGGCGCTCGACGCCTATATCGATGACATCAAGCCCGTCATCCAGGCCGGCAGCAGCGACACCGCGGCACTCGACAGCGCGTTCGAGTTGCTGGTCCGCGCCGGGCGGGACGCGCCGATGGCCAAGGCACTGCTGATCCCGGCCTCCATCAGCACCGACGCCTCGATGAAGCAGGCGCACAAGGACCTGTTCCTGTACTGCAACGCGGTGATGGAGCCGTGGGACGGCCCGGCCGCCGTCGCCGCGACCGATGGCCGCTGGATGGTGGCCGGGCTGGACCGCAACGGCCTGCGCCCGCTGCGCTACAGCCTCACCCATACCGGGCTGCTGGTGGTAGGCTCAGAAGCCGGCATGGTGAAATTCGACGAGCGGGACATCAAGGCCAAGGGCCGGGTCGGCCCGGGGCAGTCGATCGCCGTCGACCTCGACACGGGGCAGTTCTACGGCGACGAGGACGTGAAGGACATGCTGGCCGGGCGGCAGGACTTCGCCACCTGGGCCGGCCGCATCAAGCAGATCGACCACATCGTCAAGACGGACGCCCCCGAACCCTCGATCCTCGAGGGCGAGGCCCTGCGCCGCCGCCAGCTCGCCGTCGGCATGACGCTCGAGGAGCTGGAGATGATCCTGCACCCGATGGTGGAGGACGCGGCCGAGGCGGTCGGCTCCATGGGCGACGACACGCCGGTGGCCGTGCTGTCCGAGCGCTACCGCGGCCTGCACCACTATTTCCGCCAGGCGTTCAGCCAGGTGACCAACCCACCGATCGACAGCCTGCGGGAGACGCGGGTGATGTCGCTGAAGACGCGGCTGGGCAACCTCGGCAACGTGCTGGACGAGACGGCGGACCAGCTCGACCTGCTGCAGCTTGAGAGCCCCGTGCTGTCCAACGCCGAGTTCGCGGCCATGCAGGAGTACATGGGCCGCAACGTGTGCGTGATCGACTGCACCGTGCCGGTGGAAGGCGACCAGATCGACCTGCGCGCCGCCATCAACCGCATCCGGCGCGAGGCGGAGGAGGGCGTGCGCGCCGGATGCACCCACATCGTAGCCACCGACGAGCATAGCGGGCCGGACCGCGCGGGCATCCCGATGATCCTGGCCACGGCGGCGATCCACACGCATCTCGTGCGTTCGTCGCTGCGTACCTTCACCAGCCTCAACGTGCGCTCCGCCGAGTGCGTGGACGTGCACGCCTTCGCCGTGCTGATCGGCGTCGGTGCCACCACAATCAACGCCTACATGGCGCAGGAGAGCATCGCGGACCGCCACCGCCGCGGCCTGTTCGCCGGCATGACGCTGGGTGACGCGGTACGCCGCTACAAGAAGGCGGTGGACAAGGGCCTGCTTAAGGTTATGTCCAAGATGGGCATCTCCGTCGTGGCGTCCTACCGCGGCGGCTACAATTTCGAGGCGATCGGCCTGTCGCGCGCCCTGGTGGCGGAGTTCTTCCCCGGCATGCAGTCACGCATCAGCGGCATCGGCATACCCGGCATCGCGCACAACGTGCTGGCGCTGCACCGCACGGCGTGGGACCAGGACGCGATCGCGCTGCCGGTCGGCGGCATCTACAAGCTGCGCCGCCGCGGCGAGACGCACGCGTTCGAAGGCAGCCTGATCCACACGCTGCAGACCGCCGTCAGCAACGACAGCTTCCAGACCTACATGCGCTACAGCGAGGCGGTGCGCCGCCAACCGCCGGTGGCGCTGCGGGACTTGCTGGACTTCACCGAGGGCCACACGGCGATCCCGGTGGACGAGGTCGAGAGCATCACGGAGATCCGCAAGCACCTGGTGGCACCCGGCATCTCTCTGGGCGCGTTGGGCCCGGAGGCGCACGAGACGCTGGCGATCGCGATGAACCGCATCGGCGCTCGCTCGGACAGCGGCGAGGGCGGCGAGGACGAGGCGCGCTACAAGCCGCGGGCCAACGGCGACAACGCCAACTCCGCGATCAAGCAGATCGCCTCCGGCCGGTTCGGTGTCACCGCCGAATACCTGAACGCCTGCCGCGAGATCGAGATCAAGGTCGCGCAGGGTGCCAAGCCCGGCGAAGGCGGCCAGCTGCCCGGCTTCAAGGTGACGGAGCTGATCGCCAAGCTGCGCCATTCCACGCCGGGTGTGACGCTGATCAGCCCGCCGCCGCACCACGACATCTACTCGATCGAGGACCTGGCGCAGCTCATCTACGACCTGAAGCAGATCAACCCGGACGCGTTCGTGTGCGTGAAGCTGGTGGCGCGCTCCGGCATCGGCACGATCGCGGCGGGGGTGGCGAAGGCGAAGGCGGACGCGATCCTGATCAGCGGCCATTCCGGCGGCACGGGGGCGGCGCCGCAGACCAGCGTGAAATACGCCGGCGCCCCGTGGGAGATGGGGCTGACCGAGGCGCACCAGGTGCTGATGCTGAACCGGCTGCGCCACCGGGTGCGGCTGCGCACGGATGGCGGCATCAAGACGGGGCGGGACGTGGTGATTGCCGCCATGCTGGGCGCAGAGGAGTTCGGCATCGGCACCGCCAGCCTGGTCGCGATGGGCTGCATCATGGTGCGGCAGTGCCACTCCAACACCTGCCCGGTCGGGGTCTGCACCCAGGACGAGACACTGCGCAAGAAGTTCGAGGGCACGCCGGAGAAAGTGATCAACCTGTTCTCCTTCGTGGCCGAGGAGGTGCGCAACATCCTTGCCACCCTGGGCGTGCGCCGCCTGCGCGACGTGATCGGGCGCACCGAATACCTGCGCCAGGTCAGCCGCGGCGGCGAGTGGCTGGACGATCTGGACCTGAACCCGCTGCTGGTGCAGGCCGATCCAGGCGGGCACGAGCGGTATTGCACGTTGGTAGGCCGCAACGAGGTGCCGGAAACGCTGGATGCGGAGATGATCGCCGACGCCGCACCGTTGTTCGAGCGCGGCGAGAAGATGCAGTTGCAATATAACATCCGCAACACGCACCGGGCGATCGGCACCAAGCTGTCGTCCCGCATTACGCGCCAGTTCGGCATGAGCACGCTGCAGCCGGGCCACGTGACGGTGCGGCTGCGCGGGTCGGCCGGGCAGTCGCTCGGGGCGTTCGCGGTCCAGGGCCTCAAGCTCGAGGTGCTGGGTGACGCGAACGACTACGTGGGTAAGGGCCTGTCCGGCGCCATGATCGCGGTGCGCCCGGCGCCGTCCTCGGCGTTGGTGAGCCAGAACAACACCATCATCGGCAACACCTGCCTGTATGGTGCCACGGCCGGGGCGCTGTATGCCGCCGGGCAGGCCGGCGAGCGGTTCGCGGTGCGCAACTCGGGAGCCGTGGCCGTGATCGAGGGCTGTGGCTC
The DNA here is from genome assembly GCA_964235545.1 of uncultured Acetobacteraceae bacterium. Classification (GTDB taxonomy): domain Bacteria; phylum Pseudomonadota; class Alphaproteobacteria; order Acetobacterales; family Acetobacteraceae; genus LMUY01. The sequence continues at coordinate 28,209 of CAXSEG010000010.1, read as the reverse complement.
CAACGGTTGCGAATACATGACCGGCGGGACGGTGGTGGTGCTGGGCGCCGTCGGCGATAATTTCGGCGCCGGGTTCACCGGCGGCATGGCCTTCGTGCTGGACGCGGAGGACATGTTCGGCCGCCGCGCCAACCCGGAGACGATCGATTGGCAACGCGTGGCCCACCCGCATTGGGAGGGCGTGCTGCGCGGCCTGATCGAGGTGCATGTGCGTGAGACCAGCAGCCGCTACGCCCAGGGCCTGCTGCATGATTGGCCGGGCACGCTCGGGCGGATGTGGCAGGTGGTGCCGAAGGGTTATGCGCGCTACCTCGAGGCGCCACTGTCGGAGGAGCAGGAGGCGCTGACGGCCTGAACGGCTCACGGGCAGGTTGGCGCGACCGCGAACGGGATGCCATAAGCCGACGCTATGCGCCTGCTTTACCACCTCCCGCTGTCTCCCTACGCCCGCAAGGTCCGCCTCGTGCTGGCGGAGAAGAAACTGGCGTTCGACCTGCGGCTGGAGAAGCCGTGGGATCGCCGGCCGGAGTATCTGGAGCTCAACCCTTCCGGCTCGGTGCCGACGCTGGTGGAGGAGAACGGGCTCGCGGTGCCCGACTCCGCGGTGATCTGCGAGTATCTCGACGAGGCCTATCCGGACACGCCACTGCTCGGCCACACGCTCGGCGAGCGTGTGGAGGTGCGGCGGCTGGTGGCCTGGCTGGACGGCAAGTTCTCGCAGGAGGTCACGCGGTGGCTGTATGGCGAGAAGATCATCAAACGCCTGGCCGGCACCGGCCAACCAGACGCGGCGGCGCTGCGGGTGGGGTTCCTGAACCTCAAGACGCATCTGCAGTATATCGGCTGGCTGGCCGAGAGCCGGAAGTGGCTGGCGGGGAACGCGATGACGGTCGCGGACCTCTCGGCGGCGGCGCACCTGTCGACGCTGGATTTCTGCGGCGATGTCGATTGGCAAGCCGTGCCGGCGGCGCATGAATGGTATGCGCGCATCAAGTCCCGCCCGTCCTTCCGCCCGATCCTGGCGGACCGCGTGCCCGGCGTAATGCCGCCATCTCACTACGCGAACCTGGATTTCTAATTAGCCGAGGGTTCGGCACCCTCAGTATCAGGTGTCCAGACGTCGAGGTGGAGCTCGGGGCAGCGCCCCGGCCTTCCTAGTCTCCCAGCATGTGCTTCACCGCCCGGCAGATCTCCGATGGCAGGTAAGGCTTGGCCACGAACATCTCGTGTGCATGGGTGAGTTGCCCGGCAATCGTGTCGGGCCGGCCGGTCATGAAGATCACCGGCAGGTCGGGCCGGGTTTGCCGGGCATGGGCGACCAGGGCCCGGCCATCCAGCTTGCCCGGCAGCTGGATATCCGTGAGCAGCACCGAAATCTCCGGGATGTCGGTCAGGATCTCGAGCGCGTCGTCACCGGTTTCCGCTTCGAGCACCTCGTAGCCTTCGTCGCTGAGCACCTCGGACAAGGTGAGCCGAATGAGGAACTCATCCTCCACTATCAGGATGCGGCGGGGAGGCAGCGTCGTTTCCGCTTGGGCTTCGGTTTGTTCTGACATCGTATGGCAACGCCCCATTCGCGGTTTCGTTTTGGCGGCGTCCGGGCTAGCACCGGCGCGGGTCCGGTGCGACATGAGGCTCATGCGCGGTCTCGGCCCCACCAGCCTGCTCCTAGTGCCCGCAGCACGTCTTGCCGTGCTGACGATGGACGCCGTGTGGCCGCGCCTTCGGTGGGCCCGCGCCCTGGTGACGGGGTGGCCGCCGCTCGTCGGCCTGCGGACGCGCATCAGCCGCCTGCCGGTGGCGCTCGCCTTGCCGTTGTTCTTGATCCCGGAGGCGATCAGCCGGTTCGGCTGGGTCGTCTCGGCCGTGCTGATCCTGCATGGCGAGCCGCTGCGGGCGATCGGGTTCTATCTGGGGACCAAGCTGATCGCCGGGTCATTGGCCCTGTGGATCTGTTCCGCCACCCTGCCCGTGCTGCTGCGCGTGCCTGCCTTCGCGGCGGCCTATCATGCCGTCGAGCGAGGGCGGACGGCTGCCATGGGCTGGGTGCGGCGAGGCGGCGCGGGGCGGTTCGCCGGCCTCATGGCTTGCGTGCGGGCGGAGCGGGACACCGCCCACCGGCCGGGCGTGGACAAAGTTCCGGCCACGCCAGCCGACCCGCAACGCTGACGCTGTCCTGCCACGCGCCCTTTCCGTCCGCTTCGTTCCGAAGCTAGCATCGGGGACACTGCGATGGGCGAGGCGATGCCGAGGGTGGTTGCGGGGATTGCCGGGATGGCGCTGGCGGCGTGCTCGGTCGCGGCGCAGGCGGCGCCGGAGTTGCTGTTCCAGGCCGAGGCGCAAGTGTTGACGGAGACCTGCACCGGGCAGCCGGTCCGGCTGGAGGGCAACCACAACACCGTCACGCTGACCGGCGCCTGCGGCTCGCTGCTGCTCAAGGGGTTCGCCAACACCGTGCGGCTCGGGATCGTGCCCGGCGGGTCCATCCATGTGGAGGGCAGCGCCAACCGGGTGCAGTTTGTCGTACACGGGGCCGCGCCAGCGATCGTGGCGCTCGGGCCGGACAACGACGTGTCATCGGAGACGGCAAGCCTGGCCGAGCCGCCGATACAAGCGGTTCAGCCGCTGACGCCGGCAGCCAAGGCTCCGGCGTCGAAGGCCGTGCCACCTCCAACACTCGCCGCACCGGCCGCATCGCTGCCCCGCAGCCCGCTGACCCTGGCCGGCGATGACCAACAGCGCCTGGAGGACTGCGCCGGGCGGGATGTGACCGTTACCGGCGACCGCAGCGCCTACGTCCTCCGCGGCGGGTGCAAGTCCCTCACCCTGCGCGGCGATCTGCTGGCGGTGCAGGGTGAACTCGCATCCGGCGCCAAGATTACGGTCGCCGGCCGGGGTAGCATCGTGTCCTGGGTGATAAAGGGGAAGGGCCGCCCCCCTGCCACCATCGTGCGCGGCCCCGGCAGCCGGGTGCAGCGGGCGGAGACGATCGTCGGCGAGCCGAACCATTGACCGGACAGGGGGCTAGCCAGTGTAGGTCCGTGGGCCCACCAAGAACACCAGGGGCACGCTGATCGCTATGCGCTAAATCCCCTCCCACCTAGTGGAGAAAGCGTGGTAGCAACGCCGCGGAAGTCATGGATGTAACATGAAGAAGCTGCTCCTCGCCCTGCTGCTCGCGCCCACCCTGGCCCCCTCCCTCGCCAGCGCCCGGCCGATTGCCTTCGTGATCAACTCCAACGATGCGTCCGTCAGCCTGATCGACATGGACACCCATGCCGAACTGCGCCGCATCCCCGTGCTGCGGGAGCCGCACCACATGGCGTTGACGCCGGACGGCGCCTCCCTCCTGGTCGGGGACACGTCGGGCAACGCAGTGTTCATGCTCGACCCCAACACGGGCGAGTTGCAACGCCGGGCGGTGATGAGCGACCCCTACCAATTGCAGTTCAGCCCGAATGGCAAGTGGCTGACCGTGGCCGGGCTGGCGCGCAACCAGATCGACATCTATGACGCGGCGACGCTCACCTTGGCGCATCGTATCTCGGCCGCCTCGATGCCGAGCCACATCAATTTCTCCCCTGACAGCGCCATCACCTATGTCAGCCTGCAGGGCACCGATGCGCTGATGGCGATCGACGTGAGATCCGGTGCCGTGCTGTGGAACGCGCCGGTCGGCAAATCTCCGGCCGGCGTGCTGTGGCTAAATGGCAAGCTGCTGGTCGGCATCATGGGGGCAGACTACGTGGCCGTGGTCGACCCGGCGAACGGTACCGTGGAGCGCCGGATCCAGACGGCGAAGGGCGCCCACAACCTGTTCCTGTCGCCGGACGCGCGCACCCTTTACGTGTGCAACCGGGTGGACGGCAGCATCTCGCTGCTCGACCCCAAGACGCTCGCCGTGCGCAGCCGCATCGCCATGCCGGGCGGCCCCGACGACATGGATTTCGCACCCGACGGCAAGATCTGGGTGACCCGGCGCTGGGCCCACACCGTGGCCCTGCTCGATCCCGTCAGCGGCCAGTTCACCACGATCGAGACCGGCCGCTCGCCGCACGGCATCTGGCTTAATACCCACCCGACCGCGCCCTTGAAAGTGAGTGCCCGCTAGCATGGACCCGTTCGACACCGCGGCCGGCTGGCTGCAGGAACACCTGGTCATCCCGATGCTGTACCAGTTCGACATGATGCAGTGGGAGGATATCGGCTACGGCTGGGCGTTGTTCGCGGTCTACGGCGTGGCCCAGGTGCTGATCACCCTGGCCGTCTGCCTGCCGCTGGAGCGCTGGCGCCCGGTGGAGAGTTGGCCGGACGCCAAGGCGGTGACGATCGACGTGTTCTACACGCTGCTGAATCGGATTGGCGTGCTGCCACTGGTGACGTTCGTGTTGTTCTACCAAATTCAGGTGACGATGAACGGCTGGCTGACCGACCACGGCATCGTGCCGCCGACGCTGGAGATGCTGATCCCCGGCCTGCTCGGCCAGCAGGTGCTGACCTTCGCGCTGTATGTGCTGATCCTGGATTGCGGCGAATACTGGCGCCACCGGCTGAGCCACAGTTTCGGCTGGTGGTGGGCGCTGCACTCGCTGCACCACGCCCAGCGCCAGATGACGTTCTGGTCCGATGACCGCAACCACGTGGTGGACGAGGTGATCAGCTTCGTCTGGTCCGCCGCCATCGCGTTGCTGATCGGCATCCCGCCGCTGCAGTTCCCGCTGTTGGTGCTGGTGCTCCGCTTCCTGGAAAGCCTGAGCCACGCCAATGCCCGTGTGTCGTTCGGCTCCGTGGGCGACCGGCTGCTGATCTCGCCACGCTTCCACCGCGCCCATCACGGCGTGCTGGCGGCCGGGCAGCAGAGCTGTAACTACGGCGCCATCCTGCCCGTGTGGGACATGCTGTTCGGCACCGCGGATTTCGGGCGCGAGTATGTCCGCACCGGCGACCCGTCCGGCGAGGAGGCCCTTGCTACCGGGACCTGGTGGCAGCAACAGAGCGCCGGCTGGCGGCGCATGGTGCGAATGCTGCGGCGGCGGCGTGGCATCGAGATTGCGCGATAACGGACCACACCGTCATGCCGACCCATGACTACCGGCGTTGAGGCTGACACGGAGAGGGTATCGACGCGCGTTAGTATCAGTCGGCCCGGTCCAGCCAGGGCGGCACCGGCAGCCCCTTGCCGCGCAGGAAGGCCGGGTTGAACAGCTTGGACTGGTACCGCGAGCCTCCGTCGCACAGGATCGTCACTACGGTGTGGCCCGGCCCGAGATCGCGTGCCACCCGGATTGCCGCGGCCACGTTCAGCCCCGCCGAGCCACCGACCGAGAGCCCCTCGTGCTGCAACAGGCCGAACACTTGCTCCAGCGCCTCCGCATCGGGGATGCGCACCGCGTCGTCGATCGCGACACCCTCGAGGTTGGCGGTGACGCGGGACTGGCCGATCCCCTCGGTGATCGAGCTGCCGGCGGATGTGAGGTCGCCGGTCTTTACCCAGCCATACAGGCCGCTGCCGTCCGGATCGGCAAGCACGATCCGCACCTCCGGCCGCTGCGCCTTGAGGAACATCGACACGCCGGCCAAGGTGCCCCCGGTGCCGCAGGCGCAGGTGAACGCGTCCACCCGCCCCTCCGTCTGCGCCCAGATCTCAGGGCCGGTGGTGGTGCGGTGGCCCTCGCGGTTGGCCGTGTTGTCGAACTGGTTGGCCCAGACCGCGCCCAGCTGCCGCGCCAGCCGCTCGGAGGTGCGGACGTAGTTGCCGGAGTCGTTGTACGGCTTGGCCGGCACCAGGCGCAAGTCGGCGCCGATCATGCGCAGGACGTCGATCTTCTCCTGGCTCTGTGTGTCCGGCATCACGATCACGCTGCGGTAGCCGCGGGCGTTGGCAACCAGCGTGAGGCCGATGCCGGTGTTGCCGGCGGTGCCCTCGACGATGGTGCCGCCGGGCTGCAACAAGCCGCGTGCCTCGGCGTCGGCGATGATCGCCAGCCCGGCGCGATCCTTCACCGAACCGCCCGGGTTCATGAACTCTGCCTTGCCCAGGATGGTGCAGCCGGTCGCCTCCGACGCCCGGCGCAGGCGGATGAGCGGCGTGTGGCCGATCGCGGCACTCATGCCGTCCTGATCACCCGGAGGGAGACTATCCAGGTTTGTGCTTTGCATCGCGCTGAGGCACCTTCCGCGCCAGTCTTGAGGATGTACAGATGGTCGACGACGTGGCACCGAAACAGGTGTGGGACGCACTGGTCAGCCATCCGGATGCACGATTGGTGGATGTGCGGACGGATTTCGAGTGGGCCCAGATCGGGGTGCCCGACCTGGCGGAGGCGGGCAAGCAGCCGGCGCTGATCTCCTGGCAGGTGGCGCCGACGATGCAGGTGAATGCCAGGTTCGTGGACGATTTGCGCAAAGCGGGCGTGGCGGAGGACGACCATTTGTATTTTCTGTGCCGCAGCGGCGTGCGCTCAATGGCGGCGGCCCTGGCGGCGCAGGCGGCCGGGTTCAAGCACACCTACAACATCGCCGACGGCTTCGAGGGGCCGCCGAACGGGCAGGGGATGCGCGGCCAGGTCGCGGGATGGCAGGCCGACGGGCTGCCCTGGACCAAAGACTGAGCACGCATGCAGCCCGTTGACCGCACGGCGACCCGCTATGACCGGGCAACGATCGTCTTTCACTGGCTGACGTTGCTGCTGATCGTTTCCCAATGGGGCATTGCCAAGATGATCGACTGGGCGCCACGGGGTGCCCCGCGCGTGCCAATGCGCTCGCTCCATCTCACCGTCGGCGTGATCCTGGTGCTCCTGATCGGCGCCCGGGTGATCTGGCGCGCCACGGACGGCAGGCGCCTGCCGTCCGTGGCGCGGGGACCGCTGCATGCGGTGGCGAAAGCGACGCATTGGGGGCTATACGCGCTGATGGCGGCCGCGCTGGCGACCGGACTGATGTTGTGGTGGGTGCGCGGCGACACCTGGTTCTTCGTGTTCAGCCTGCCGAAGCTCGATCAGTCCAACAAGGTGCTGGCACAAGTCTTCGACACCTGGCACCCGAGGTTGGCGACCGCGATCCTGTATCTGGCCGGGCTACACGCGGCGGCGGCCTTGGTCCACCGTTTCTGGTGGCACGACAGCGTGTTCGCGCGAATGCTGGTGCGAACGAGACGCATTCGCTGATGACGGCGGCGCAGCTACAATTGCCGTAGGGTGGGTTCAAGCCGGGAACCAATTTCCATGGAACCCCGGCGGGATCCGATGCGGCAGGCGCACGGTCGCGACCGGTGCCGCCTCGAACGCGCGCGCGTCGAGGATCGTGAGATCCGTGGCCTCGGCTGCTGTGTCAATCACCAGGCCCACCAGCCAACCTTCGTCCTCCGCCGCGTTGGGTGCCGCCGGGACGAACACGAACTCGCCGGGCAGGTGGCCTTCACCGAAATCATGGACCATGCGGCCGCCCGTTTCGAGATCATGCTTGTACACCCGCGTGGCGCCGGTGAGCTGCGGGTTGGCGTCCGGCGGGACGGACACGGTGTAGGCGTAGCGGTAGCTCTGGCCGAAGCGGCGCTCGTCGATGCGGGGGAACTCCTGCGGCGTCTCGCAGATCACGCGGCGGGTCACCCGGCGCGCCACGGGGTCCACCGTCCAGCGCTCGAAACGGCCGAGGGCGTCGAGCCCCGTGCCGCCCGAGGCGAACATCGTCGCGTAGGCGATCACGTCGAGGAGGACCTGGCCGTCCTCGCGGTCATAGGCATTGGCCACGTGGAAGGCGAAGCAGCGTTCGACCTCGCACCAGATGATGCCCGCGGCATCGCCGTGCCGCGGCAGCAGGCCCACCCGGGCGGGGTGCGCCGGGTTCCAGCGAAACGGGAAGACGTGGCCACCAAGGACGGCCCGCATCGAGAAGGTGACGGGAAGGTCCAGCACAACGGCGAACCGCGCCGTGAGGGCGCAATCGTGGATGCAGGGGCCGTGCTCGACGGCGACCGATACATCGCGCACCACCTTGCCCTCTGCGGAGACCACGACGTGGCGCACGGCGTCCCAAATGTTGCCGTCGTAGGCGACTGCGTGATGCTCGCCGGTGAGCGGGTCGCGGTGCGGGTGGCCGCTGAAGGAGCCGCCGAGCGTGCCGTCGAACGGGTTGTAGCATTGCTCCTCCAACGTCGCGGACAGCTCGACGGGATAGCTACCGGCTTCCACGACGGCGAAGGCGCGCCCGCCGATGTCGACCACGTTGGTGTTGACGGTATCGTTGCGGCCACGGCGCGGCCCGGGTGCGGCGTCCCGGCCAAGCGCCGCTGCCGCAATGAGCGAGCGGATCCAGCGGTTGCGATACCAGAGCGCCTGGCCGCCCTTGATGGCGAGGCCGTGGACCATGCCATCGCCGAGAAACCAGTGGTGGCCAGCTTGTTTGGCCAGAACAGGATTGGCACCCATCTTGAGGTAGCGCCCCTCCAGCCCCGCCGGGATCGCTCCCGTGACGGGGAGGTCGTGCAGCGTCAGTTCCCGCGGCATCGGCGCGTGAACGCCGACGAGGAAGGGGCTGTCCGTCTTGGGCAAGCGCATCCGGTTGAAGCGTGCCACGAGGTCGACGCCCCGCTCGCCGACGGCGCGGATGGCGGACTCGACGAGGTTCGGCATGGATCGCGGCCTCCGGCATGGGTTGTCTAGATCGTGCGTGGTGACGATCTGCCCAGCCTGAACGCGCCGGCTGCGATGCCGTCGCTAACCCGCCATGTCGAACGGGGGCTGCAGGCCGGCGGGCAGGGGGCTGACGAACGGCGTCTTGGCCAGCCGGGCCTGGTGGTCGGCTTTGGCGGCCTGCAGCAGGGCCGGGTCGGACAGCACGTCGGCGGCCGTGCTGGCCATCACCTTGGCCACGTGCAGCATACCCTTGTGCGCCGCAGGCGTCTTGCCCTGCGCCGTCAGCTGCCAGGAATGGCCCGGCGTGCCGATCGCATAGGTAGCGCCGCGCGCCTGCACCGTCGGCACCGCCCAGCTAACGTCGCCCACGTCGGTCGAGCCCACCATCTTGGCCCCCTTGGCCTCCAGCGGCACGGTCTGGTCGCACAGCGGCGCATCCGTTTCCGGGATGCCGAAGCGGCGGTGGGCGGAGGTGATGTCGTCCGGGCGCACGGTGGCGCGGATCTGCTCGGCGAAGGCGCGGTCGGCGGCGTCCCACTCCGGCGGGCCGAGGCGCTGGAAGCTCGCGTGCATGGCGCGCTCCAGCGGCGTGTTGCCGAGCAGGTTGCTCATGGCGCTGACGGTGCTGGAGGTGACGGTGGTCTCCGTCATCAGTGCCGCGCCCTCGGCGACCCGGCGCACGCGTTCGGCCAGCACCTGCAGCTCCAGCAGCTCGGCAGCGCGCACCAGATAGCGCACGGTGGTCTTGGCCTGCACCACGTTCGGCGCGATACCGCCGGCGTCGAGATAGGCGTAGTGGATGCGCGCGTCGGACGGCATGTGCTCGCGCATGTAGTTGACGCCGACATTCATCAGCTCCGCCGCGTCCAGCGCCGAGCGGCCGAGTTGCGGGGCGGCGGCGGCGTGGGAAGCGCGGCCGGTGAAGCTGAAATCCAGCAGCAGGATGGCGAGCGAGTAAGGCTCGTTCACGCCGGAGAACGGCGCCGGGTGCCAGGAGATGGCGATGTCCACGTCGGCGAAGGCGCCGTCCCGCACCATGAACGTCTTGGCGGCGCCGCCTTCCTCGGCCGGGCAGCCGTAATAGCGCACCCGGCCCGGCAGCCCGCGCTCCGCCAGCCAGTCCTTCACCGCGGCGGCGGCCAGCATCGCGCCGGCACCCAGCAGGTTGTGGCCACACGCATGGCCGGAGCCGTCCCCGGGCAGCGGGCGGTGCTCGGCGACTCCCGCCTCGTTGCTGAGGCCGGGCAGGGCGTCGTATTCGCCCAGGATGGCGATCACGGGGCCACCCTCGCCGGCTTCGCCCATCACGGCGGTGGGGATGCCGCACACTCCCTCGGTGACGCGGAAGCCTTCGCTCCGCAGCATGGCGGTATGCTCGGCAGCGGAGCGGTGCTCTTGGAAGTTCAGCTCCGGCATGTCCCAGATGCGGTCGGCCAGCGCGCAATAGGCGTCGGCCCTGGCGTCGACGCGCTGCCAGATGGCGTCCGCGTTGCGTGTGGCCGGGGTGTTGGTGTCCATCTGGCGTCCCCTTGGGTTGCGGGCGCATCCTCCGTGGTTTTACCCGCCCGTCAACTCAGTCCACCCCCAACGCCCGCGCATCCGCCAGCGCCTGCGCATACATCGGCCGCAACTCCGCCGCGTGCCCGGCCAGCGCCGCGCGGTGGCGGGCTTCCGCGGTCAACATCGCCCGCAGCTGCGCCAGCCCGGCGGCCAGTTCCGCCTCGATCTTGGCCCGGCGTTGCGCCAGCATGCCTTCCATGGCCGCGACCTGCGCCGGGTCCACCGCGCGGGCGGCGTCGAAGCGGAAGGCGGCTTCGCAGGCTTTGCGGAACGCGACCATGTTGGCGGCGGTGCGGGGGCCGAAGCCGGGGATGGCCTCGATCCGCGCCGGTTCGATGTCGGCCGCCGTCTCGACGCCGTAGCTCAGCAGGGTCGCGACCTTGGCCTTGCCGACGCCCGGGATCCTGGCGCTGGCTATGCCGAAGGCTTCCAGATGCGCGCGGAATTGCTGCTGCTGGCGGTTGGCGGCCAGGCTGCGCAGCTCGGCCTCGCGCTGCCGGGGCATCGCGTCGTGCTCGCGCTTGAACGCGACCAGCGCCTGCCGCGTCGGCTGGAACCGCACGGCCGGGCCAGGGGCCCAATTTCGCAGCAAGTCAGCCCATAGCGCGCGTGTGTCCGCTAGGCGGGCCCGGGCCTGGGCGATCTCGGCCGGGCGCCCCAGCCACCACAACCCGGCGGCGAGCGCCGCGGTGGCGGCCAGCAGTGGCAGGACGAATCCGGGCGGCACGGCGGCCACCGCCAGCACGATGCCGAGCACGAGCGTGCCCAGCGCGGCCACCTTGCGCAGCCGCATGCTCGCCGCCGCCGCCCGGATGCGCGGCGAGCGCTGGACGGCGGCGGGATCCGGCAGCAGCAGCTCCGGCAACGGGCCGGGTTCCGCCATCGCCTCGATCTCCTGCCACAGCGCCGCGATGCCGCTGCCGCCGCGGCCCGGCACGAACACCGCGGGGAACAGCACGACGCCGCTGCGTGCTTCCACCTCGCACCACGGGCAGGACCCGGCGTCCGGCGCGTACCAGTGTGCCGCGTTCACCCCGCATTTGCGCAAGCTGCGGCCGAGCGCGCCCAGTTCGCTGGCCCACCGCTCCGCATTCGGCCGCCCGCCCTGCACGGCGCCGGGGGCGAAGGCGGCGTCGAACAGCGCGCGCAGGCCGTTGGGCAGGGCGGACATCGGCAGGCTGCCCGGCGGCGGCGACATCTGGGTGCGGCGCGTATCCGCGCTGTAGGCGTAGCGGTGTTCGGTGATCGCGCGCTCGATATCGGGCGGCTCCCCGGTGCCGGCGTAGCGTCCGGAGAACGGGTGGCGGCCCATGCACAGCAGCTGGAAGACCAGCACGGCGAGGCCGAACGCGTCGTGGTTCAGTGTGCGCTCCACGCCGCGGTAGCTGGCCAGCCCCTGCATCTCCGGCGGCTGGTGCGTGCTGGTGTAAACGTCGCACGGCCAGCGCCGGGCACCCGGTCCTCTGCCCTGGGCCACCTGCATGCTGTCGGCGTCGATGAAGCGGACAGTGGCGTCCTCGGCGACGAACAGGTTGCCGTGGTTCACGTCCCCGATCACCAGCCCGGCGGCGTGCATGGCGGCAAAGGCGCGCGCGACGTTGCCGGCGGTGTGGACCAGGAAGCGCCAGTCCGCCTTGGGGAACTGCCGCAACCGCAGCTTCGGCCCATACACCTGGAACACGGGGCGGTGGCCCCCGAGTTTGGGCATCAGGAACCCGGCGAAGGCGCCGCCGGGCTGGTGCAGCGTCGCCGTCGGCCATGCGGCCAACGTGGTCAGCCGCTCGGTCGCCATGCCGACCATGGCCGCGATCTTCTCCGCCTGCGCCCGGTCCTGCGGCTTGAGGTATAGCTTGGCGACCACGGCGGGCTTGCCAGCGACGTCGTACACGGCGCCTTCGCCGCCGCGCGCCAGTTCGGCACCGAGCGGCACGGCGCGGCCCTGCGCGTCGACGATCCGCATCACGGCGTGGCGCGGGTGGCCATGACCAGCGTCTTGTCGTCGTCGGTGCGGCGGTTGACGTTGGCGGAGTCGAGGTAGGCGCGCAGCACGTCCGAGGGGGCGCCGTCGCGGCAGGGCTCGGTGGCGGCGAGCCAGCCCAGGACCGGGCGCAGGCTGGGCGAGTGGACGGTGCGCGCACGCATGTCCAGGATCAGCCGCTCCAGCCCGTCCGAGAACAGCGCCAGTTCGCTCAGCGTGCCCGGCCGCTTCTCGAAGCGCAGGTGATGGGCCGCCTCCGCCATGGTCACGAAGAAGGTGGAGTTGGCGAACTCGCCGTGCTGCGGCCAGAAGATCCAGGCATGGCCGTCGAACCCGTCATCGCTGTCACCCACCACGATGGCGCCATCGCCGATTTGCATGAAGGCGGCGCAGGTGGCGCCGACCACGGCGCCCAGGAAGGTGCAGGCGTACTCCGCCGAATCAGCGCCCTCCGACTCGGCGAGACAGACGATTTCGGCCTGCATCGTCATCAGCCAGTCCCGGGCGTGCGCCTCGGTGAGCACGCCCAGGTCTGGCGCGCCCTGGGCCGCTTCGCCGAACGCGTGCTGGAACGCATTCACCATTAACCGCGCGCCATGTTCCGACCGGGCCGCCGACCCGGCGCCGTCCGCGACACTGGCCACCAGCACCTCAGTGCCGTCCGCGGCGAGCAGCACGTCGCAGCGCCCGGCATCCTGGCACGGCGTGCCGGTCCGCGCGTGGGAGGTGCCCGGCGCTGAACTATACGCGGTGCGCCACGCCCGCAGGCTCACCCGACCGACAGCCAGCCCGAGGGCGGCGGCAGGGCGACCAGCTGGCCCGGCTGGCTCTTGGCGACGCCGCCAAGCGAGCTGGACAGCCAGGTGAACAGCTCGCGGAAGTTCAGGCCCTGGAGCTTGAGCGGCGGGCGCTCCACCGCGCAGATCTGCGTGAGCGTCGCCATATCAGCGCCCTCCACGCCTACGGCAAAGAAGCTGAAGGACTTGCGGGCGGCGTTGTCACCCTCCCGCACCCGCTTCGCCGTCTGGGCCCAGGCATCGGTCGGAGCGCCGTCGGTGACCAGGAACACCCAGGGCCGGTAATAGGCGATGCCTGCCTCCTTGTAGGCCCTCTTGCGCGCGTCCAGCAGATCGAGGCCCTGGTCGATCGCCGCCCCCAACGGGGTGTCCCCGTTAGCTTGCAGCGTGGGGGCGGCGAAGGTGTCGGCGGTCTGGAACGGGGTGTGCACGCGCACCGGGCCGAACGTGACGATGCCCACCTCCACGCGCTGGGTGGCCATCTCGTCGGCCATCAGCTGGGATTTGAACGTCTGCAATCCCTCGTTCAACTCCGCGATCGGGCGTCCGCGCATGGAGGTGGAGGTGTCCAGCAGCAGCAGGCAGGGGCAGCGCGGCTCGGCGTTCTCCACAAACTCCGGGTCGGCGAAGGGAAGCTGGTCGATGATCATGGCGGGCCTGCTCCGTGCGGTGCCGGCAGTCTAGGGGCGTTCGGGCGGGCCGTGTAGTATGGCCGGGTCAGGTGGAACAGGCAGGCGTGCGGATGAGCGGCATCGACCAGACGGCGGCGGGCGCACCATCGAACCCCGATGACGTGCCGTCCACGCGTTGGCGCCGGTTCTACGTCTGGCGGTTCCCCGTCACCGCCGGGTGCTGCGGGATCGCGGTCGCCATCACTCTCGCGTCGGCGCTGGGCGTGGACATCGAGCCGCTCGAGGCGACGGCGCAGATCGGCCATGGCCAGGTGTGGCGGCTGGTGACGAGCGCGTTCGTCCATGTCGCGTTCTTCCACCTGCTGTTCAACGTGGTCTGGATGCTGGATTTCGGTGCCCTGGTGGAAAGCCGGCTCGGCTCGCTACGCACGGCCGGTATCGTCCTGGTGCTAGCATTCGCCTCCAGCGCGGCCGAGTATGCGGTGCTGCGCGGCGGGATCGGGCTGTCCGGCGTGGTCTACGGGCTGTTCGGGCTGTTATGGATGCTGTCCCGCAACGACGCCCGGTTCGCCGGCGTGATGACGCGGTCCATGGTACGGACGTTGATCGTCTGGTTCTTCATTTGCATCGCGCTCACCGTGGCGGGCTTGTTTCGGGTGGCCAACCTGGCGCATGGCGCGGGGTTCGCCACGGGGGCGCTGATCGGCCTGGCCATGTCCACGCCGCGCGGGCGGCCGGTGTTCGCGGCGGGGACGGTGTTGATGGTGCTCGCCGGGCTGTGGGGGTCCACGATGGGGCGGGATCTGGTGAACCTGTCCGGCTCGCTCGGCGAAGACGAGGCGCGACTGGGCTATGAGGCCCTGGTGGCGCACCGCGACCGCGACGGGCTGGCGTGGCTGCTGGAAGCGACGCAGCTGCGGCCGGACGATGCGCCGGCTTGGAACAACCTGGCCGTGGCGTATGGAAGGCTCGGAATGAACGCCCAGGCGGAAGCAGCGGCAGCGCGGGCGCGCCAGGCGAAAGGGGGCGAGAACTAAGGCGGAAGTAGAGACAGCAACTCTGACCGAGTTCTCACACCACCACATCCCGCTCCGGCAACGCCTCCCCCCGCGCTACCCGGCCGATATTGTCGAACATGTGCCGGATCGTACTCTCGAAGGTGTCGGCGTTGCTGGCGGCCAGATGGGGGGTGATGGTCAGGCCGTCCACGCCGACCAATGGGCTGTCGGGCGGCAGCGGCTCGGTTTCGAACACGTCCATCGCGGCGGCGTGGATCACCCGTTCGCGCAACGCCCAGAGCAGGTCCGGTTCCACCACCACGCCGCCGCGAGCCACGTTCACCAGCACGGCGGTGCGCTTCATCATCGCCAAGGCCGTGCGGTCGATCAGCCCCGTGGTCGAGGGCGTCAGCGGGCAGTGCAGCGAGACCACGTCGGACTGGGCCAGCAGCTCGGCCAGCGTCACGTGGCGGGCGCCCAGCGCCGCTTCCACCGCCGGGTCGGCCCGGTTGCGCTGGCTGTAGAGTACGGGGCAGCCGAAGCCGCCGAGCAGGCGGGCGGTGGCCTGGCCGGTGGCGCCGAAGCCGACCAGGCCGACCGTCTTGCCGGAGAGCAGGAAGGCGGGCCTGGCCTGGGTGATCCCGTGCCAGTGCCCCTGCTCCAGCCGCGCCGCGGCACCGGCCAGGTTGCGCAGCGCGGCGATCATCAGCCCAATGGCAAATTCCGCCACCGGAACGGCGTTGCTGCCGGTGGTGCGCGCGACCTTCAGGCCCAGGGCGCGCGCCGCCTCGAGGTCGAAGTTATCGGTGCCGACGCCCCATTTGTGCAGCAGCTTCAGCCGGGTCGCCGCGCGCAGCAGCATGCCGGGCACGGCGACCTGGCCGGAGATGGCATACTCCGCCTCCGCGATGATGGCCTGCAGATGCGCCTCGTCCCGGGCGGTGCCGTGGGTCAGCACCAGGCCGTCCGGCAGCAGCGCCCGCATGCGCTCGGCGGTCTGCGGAGCGATCGGGTCCAGCACGACGATGGTTTCGGTCACGACGGAGACTCCTCGGCAGCAACGGGTACGGTGGACGGCATGGCATCCGGACCCTGCGATCACCGCGTCGCGATAGTGACGGCCGTGCCGGCCATGATCACGGCGCTGCCCCGGTTGACCATGCGCACGGCACCCGGCCGGGTGAACAGCCGCCGGGCGCGGGATGCGGCCTGCGCGTAGACGGTGAGCACGCTGCCGGCGACCGCGGCGATGATGCACGCGAGCTCGCCGAAGCCGAGCGGCGTCAGGTGGCCGAGATCGACCACGGTCGGGAGCAAGGCGAGGAAGAAGACGATCACCTTCGGGTTGCCAAGGTTGATCGCCGCCCCGGTCAGGAACAGCCGCCACGCTTTGTCAGGCGTGGTGGAGGCACCGTCCATCGCGCACGCCGGGCCGGTCCACAGCTTCCAGGCGAGATAGAGCAGGTAGGCCGCGCCGGCGTAGCGGATCACGATGAACACGGTGGCGAAGGTTGACGCGATCACCGCCAGCCCGGTCGCCGCGATGGTGAACCAGCACAGTGACCCCGTGATGAACCCGGCGATGAAGGCCGGCGTGCCCTGGGTACCACGGGCCAGCACGCGCGCGACCAGGGCCGTGACGCCGGGCCCTGGCAGGATGAGGACGGCGAGGTAGGCCGCGGCGAAGACGAGCAGGCGGGCATGGTCCATAGCTTCGAGCGTCCGGTCGTAATATTAGAACTATCGAGACATATCTTAGCTGTGTCTAGTTGATCAGTGCGGGCGAAACATCAGGAACGGCCAGGGCGAGACCTCGCTGCTCGGCGGGACCACGACCTCGATCAGCTGCGGCCCGCCCTCGGCCATCGCCCGCTCCAGCGCCGGGCCCAGCTCGGCCGGGCTATAAACCCGCCTCGATGCCACGCCGAACGCGTCGGCCAGGCGCAGGAAGTCGGGGTTTTGCAGGTCCACGCCGACCGTGCGGCCGCCGTAGAGCGTCTGCTGGTCGCGTCGCACGTTGCCGAAGCCGGAGTTGTTGAACAGCACCGTGATCACGGCGATCCCGTATTGCGCCGCCGTGGCCAGTTCCTGCACGCCGAACATGAAGCCGCCATCGCCGGTGATCGACACCACGACGCGGTCCGGCATCGCGACCTTGACCCCCAGCGCCGTCATGAACCCATAGCCGAGGGTGCCCTGGTAGCCGCTGGTGATCAGCGTGCGGGGGGCGTAGGTGGGCCAGGCGAACCAGGTCGCGAACCCCGTTTGGGTCAGCTCGTCCAGCAACAGCGCGTCCCGCGGCAGCACGGCGCGCATCGTCGTCAAGTAGCCGACCTGCGGCTGCACGCTCTGCACGGCCTGGTCGATGACGGCGCGGGCCTGCCGCACCTCCTCCCGCCGGCCTGCCGCGTGCCCAGGGCCGAGCGCGTCCACCAGCGCCTGGGTGCCGAGCGCCGCGTCCGCCAGTACGGCGATCGCGGGACGGGTGCGGCGCATCTCGGCCGGGTCGATCTCGATGCGGATCTGGCGGACGCTGCGGGCCGGCCAGTGCCAGTCGGGCAGTTCGGCGCGGGTGCCGATCGCGATGACGAGGTCGGTGGCTGCCCAGAGCCGCTCGCCCGAGGCGACGTTGGTGGCCAGCTCGTGCTCGTCCGACACGATGCCGCGGCCGCTGCGGAACGCCGTTACGGGGGCGCCGAGCCGTTCGGCCAGGGCCAGGACTGCGGCGCCGGCATGGGTAGCGCCGCCGCCGACCAGGATCATCGGCGCGGCGGCCGCCCGGATCGCGCGGGCGGCTTGCTCGATCGCCTCCGGATCCGGCGGTGGCGGGGCGTCCGGCGCCAGGGGGGCGGTGGCCGCGGCCGTGGTGGTGCCGCCGAACTGGTCCCACGGCATCTCCACCGCGACGGGGCCGGGCCGGCCGGAGTGCAGGGTCTGGAACGCCGTGGCCATCACGCGGGAGGCGGCGGCCGGGTGGTCGATCCGCAGCGCGTCCTTGGTGAAGCCGCGCACGGTGGCGAGTTGGGCCGGCATCTCGTGCAGATGGCCGCGGCCCTGGCCCAGATAGGCAGACGGCACCTCCCCGGTCAGTGCCAGCACGGGCGCGTTGCAGCCGAACGCGGTCAGTAAGCCGGCGCTGGCATTGAGGATGCCGGGCCCCGGCACCACCGCCAGCACACCGGCCCGTCCGGAAGCGCGTGCGTAGCCGAGCGCCATGTAGGCGCAGGCTTGCTCGTGCCGCGGCGTGATCAAGCGCAGGCCCGGGGTGCGGTGGAGCGCGTCGAACAGGCCATACACCTGCACGCCGGGCAGGCCGAACACGGTGTCCACCCCGTGGGCCCGCAGCGACCGCGCGATCGCGTCGCCGCCGGTGTGGCGGCCGGGTGGGGTGGAGCCGTTCGCGTCCGTCATTGCGCACCCCCGCGGCATAGGCCGCCAGCATAGCGCGATGACTATGGCAGGTTCGCGCGAAACCCAGCATAGGGTAGGAGCCCGGCCCGGCCCGGTGCAAGGCTGGCCGCCGAAGCCGGCGTCGCACGCCGTCGCGTTAGGGGATCGTTAGCCGACAATCGTTAGGGTGCGGCCTAAACGCAGCGAGCCGCCTGGATGGGCAAGGGTCTAGGACCGCGGGAGTTTGGCGATGCAGCGACATGCAAAGGAGGGGGTGGACCTCACGGAGGCGACGCAGGCCGTTCCGTATTCCGTCGCTCCCTCGTTCGACTACGTGCCGGCCCTGGACGGGCTGCGCGCCGTTTCGATCGCGACGGTGGTACTCAGCCATTACGGGTTTAAGCGTGTCTTCCCGGGCGGCTTCGGTGTCACCGTGTTCTTCTTCGTCAGCGGGTTCCTGATCGCGCGGCAGGTGCTTGCCGAACAGGCGGTCCGCGGCCAGCTCTCGCTCGGCCTATTCTACATGCGCCGCCTGTTGCGGCTGTATCCGGCGCTGCTGGTGGCGTTGGCGCTCGGCGGCGCGTTGTTCGTGGCGCTGGGCGGCCATTTCCCGCCGGGCCAGGTGCTCGCGGGCGTCTTCTATTACACCAACTATTACGCACGATTCAGCGGGTACGTCGGCGTGCCGGACGGGATGTTCAACCCATTCGTGATTCTCTGGTCGCTGGCGGTTGAGGAACACTACTACTTGGTGTTCCCCGCCCTCGTGCTGCTGCTCGGCCGCACCCGGCTGCGGTTCGCATTGGTGTTGTGCGCGGTCATCGTCGTGGTCACGCTGTGGCGATTCCACGTGGCGCAGGAGTGTGCCATCGCCGTTGCAAGGTGCGTGGGGGACGGCCTGGACGACCGGGTTTTGCAATCGACCGATACGCGGGTGGATTCAATCCTCTACGGCGCCGTGCTGGCCACGCTGCTCGGTTCGCACTGGGCAGGTCCGCTCGCACGCTTCCTGCAGAACCGTGCCGTGTTCGCCGCCGGGCTGGTGCTGCTGTGCCTATCCTTCCTCATCCGCGATCCGCTGTTCCGCGACTCCTGGCGGTTCAGCGTGCAGGGTGCTGGGCTATGCCTCGCCGTCGGATCGCTGCTGTTCTCGGCGCGGCTCGGCTGGGCGCGGACCATGCTATCCTGGCGGGGGGCGATCCTGATCGGCCGCTGGAGCTACTCGATCTATCTTTGGCACGCGATCGTGCTGATGGCTGCCGCTTCGATCCTGCCAGCCGCGGTCTGGCGCCCGGCGGTCGAGGACGGGCGGATCAGCTTGGTGTGGGACCTGGTGGGCGTGCCGGTCCTGGCGGCGCTCTCGGTCGGCGTGGCGGCGCTGTCCTACCACTATGTCGAGATGCCGATGGTGGCGCTGCGCCGGCGCTTCGGCTCCCACGCCGTGCGGGATGGTGCGCCGTACGCGCCGGACGCTCAGAGCTTGCCGAGCAGCAACCCCGCAGTCACGGCCGCAGCGGCTGCCAGCACGAACGGGGCGCCGGCGAACTGTACGGGGAAGATATTCTCGGTGAAGGCATAGAACAGCCCGGCGGTCAGCAGGGGGGCCACGATAGCGGTCAGGCCCTCCACCGCGGACAGCACGCCCTGCATCTCCCCCTGGTTGTCGCCACGCCCACGTCGGGACACCATGGCCCGCAGCGACGGCAGCGCCAGCCCACCGAACGCAAGCAGCGCCACGGCCGGCGCCACCGCCCAACCGGCGAACGCCACGGCCAGCAGGATGTACCCGGCCGCCCCTGACGCGTAGCCGAGCAGGGCGGCGCGATACTCCCCGATGCGGCCGACGATGTGGCGGAGCAGTAACCCCTCCACCACCGCCTGCGAGATGCCGATGCCGGCCAGCGCCAGCCCGTTCAGCTGCGGACCCCAATGGAAGCGGTAGCCGGTGAACAGCACCAGGCAACTCTGCACCGCACCGAGACCGATCCAGCTGCACGACCATGCCACCGCCATGCGCCACAGCGCACGGTCCTTCGTGACGCCGGCTAGCAGGCTGAACGGGTTGGCCCTGGCCCAGGTGATCGGGCGGCGCTTGTCACGGGGCAGGCTCTCGGGCAGGACGAACAGGCCATACGCCACGTTGGCCAGCGCCAGCCCGGCTGCCGCCACGAAGGGCAGCCGCAGCCCGAACCCGCCAAGGAAGCCGCCGAGCGCCGGCCCTATGACGAAACCGGCGCCGAACGTGGCCCCTACCAGGCCGTAGAGCCGCGGGCGGTCCTCCGTGCTGGAAACGTCGGCGATATAGGCGGTCGCGGCGGCGACGTTGGCCGACGTGGCGCCCGCGATCAGGCGTCCGACGAACAACCACCACATGTTCGGCGCCAAGGCGAGCAGCACGTAGTCGCAGCCGAGCCCGAACACGGAGGCGAGGATCACCGGGCGGCGGCCGTAGCAGTCACTCAGTGCGCCGAGGAACGGAGCCATCAGGAATTGCACCGCGGCGTAGGCGGCGATCAGCGCACCGACCCAGGGTGCGGCGGCTTGCGGCGGCAGGTGCGCCAACTGTTCCACCAGCCCGGGCACGATCGGCGCGATGATACCGACCCCGAGCGCATCCAATCCCAGCGTGATGAGCACGAAGGTGACAGACGCCTGCTTTCCACTTGCCATTGCGGGGCCAAGCGGCAGCGGGCCGCGGCGGTTGCATGGTGCCCAAAATACGGGCCGTGCAACGGGCGGTAGTGTTCGCCGTTGCACGTTGATGCCTGCCGGATCATCGCTGCCGCGCTTTCTGGCCCTGTATGGCGCGCTGTTCTGCGCGTTCGGCGTGGCGTCGCCATTCCTGCCGGGGCTGCTGCTGCAAAACGGGGTCCGGCCGGAGCTGCTGGGGGTGATCCTCGCTGCGGGAACCGCGACGCGGCTGCTGGCTGGGCCGCTAGGGGGCCGGCTGTCGGACCGGAGCGGCCGGCCCGCGCTGGTGCTGGCCGGCCTGACCGCGGCGGCGGCCGTGGTGGCGCTGGGCTATGTGCCGGCGCGCGGCTTCCTCCCGCTGCTGTTGATCGCCATGGGCCACGCAGCGGTGCTGGCGCCGATCAATCCCGTGGCGGACGCATTGGCGCTGGGCTCGGCCAATGCCAGGCCGGGTTTCGACTACGGCTGGGTACGCGGCGCCGGTTCGGCCGCATTCATCGTGGGCACCTTGGCCGCCGGGCAGCTGGTAGGGGCGGCCGGGTTGGGCGTGATCATCTGGCTGAACGCCGGCTTCCTGTTGGTGGCGGCGCTGGCCGGGTTGCGCGTGCCGAACCAAGTTGCAGGGACCGGCGATGCGCCGGCGCAGGGGTGGCGGGCGTTGGCTGGCATCCCGGCCTTCGCCACGCTGATGGCCATTGCGGCGCTGATCGGCGGCAGCCACGCCATGCATGACGGCTTCGAGGTGATCCGCTGGCGCGCCGCCGGCCTGTCCGCCGGCCAGGCCAGCGTGCTGTGGGCGCTATCGGTGGCGGCCGAGGTCGTGGTGTTCCTGGCCTTGGGCCGTGCGCTGCTGGAACGCCTCGGCCCGGCCTGGTCGCTGGCGCTATCGGCGACCGCCGGCATCGTGCGGTGGGGTGCCGCGGCGACGACGGCCTCCTTTGGCGTGATGGCGGCGGTGGAGCCGTTGCACGGTCTCAGTTTCGCGCTCATGCATTTGGCCTGCATGGACGTGATCAAGCGCACGGTCCCCGCCAGCCAGGCGGCAACGGCGCAAGCTTTCTACGGCACCGTCGCGGTGGGTGCGGCCTCCGCGGCTGCCTCGCTGCTGTCCGGACCGTTGTATGGGCGGTTCGGGGCGACCGCGTTCTGGGCGATGGGCGCGATGTGCGCCTGTGCGTTGCCGCTGACGGTGGTGTTGCGGCCGGGGCGGTCTGGCCCTGCGATGCCCACCTCGGCTTAGCTTTTCTCCCTCTTCTTCTTTTGGGAGAGGGCAGGGGTGAGGGTGCGTAGGATCCCGTCACTGCTGGACCTACATGCGCGTTCGACCCTCACCCCGACCCTCTCCCGTGAAGGACGGAAAAGGGAGATCTATTCCGGCCCGCGGTCCAGTTCGGGATAGTGCGGAACACGCCGCTCGTATTGAACGGGATGCGCCGGTCCGAGGCGAGGTAGCGTGCAATCCCGGGACGCAAGGCAACCGTGTCGCGTAATGCCGCTAAAGCGGGATACCGGCGCGGCAGGTTCGCTGTCGCCCGCGGAAAGGCATATCGCAGGCCTTCGACCACCTGGAATAGCGAAAGGTCCACCGTGGTCACCCGGTCGCTGACGATCTGCCCGGCGCCGTGCGGGTTCTGCGACAGAACGCGCTCGAAATAGTCAAGGTACTTCGGCATCCGCTGCGCCAGGAAGTCGCCCGACCGCACCAGCGCCGCTTCTTTCTGGTCCTCGTAGTAGTCGCCGGTCGCGAGCGGATGGTGAGTGTCGTGCACCTCGCCCACGAGATCGGTGATGGTCAGCTGCAGCCCGTGCGCCACTGGGCTCAACGCCGGGTCAGTGGGGGCCAGGCCGAGCTTGGGGCCGAGATGGAGCAGGATGTTCGCGACGTGGGAAACCACTAGCTCTCCGTCCTTGAGGAAAGGTGGCGCGAAAGGCGGGCAGGAGCCGGCGCCAAGCATGGCCTGCATCGCCGCCATCCCGCGCGGCGTGCGGACGACGTCCACGTAGTCCGCTCCGGCATCCTCCAGCGCCAGCCGGACGAACTCGCCGCGTCCTTGCAGGCCATCCCAGTAGTAGAGTTCATAGGTCATGCCGGCTTAACGCGCCGGGCCTGGCCGGTGTTGCGGAGGGCACCAGGCGCGCAGCAGGCCGCCGGTCGCGGAGACGCCGCCGCTGCCCGGGAACACCGCCAGCATCGCGCTCGCCAGCACGCCCAAATGGTCCACCAGCAGTGCCATCGCCAGCGCTTGCAGGTCGGTGGTGGGGGCGAGGTCCCGGTGCTCGAACAGCGCGGCCTCGGCGAGGCTGGGCCAGGTGCCGAGGACACGGCCGTTCGCCACGCCGCCGCCCGCCACAAACGCGTTGCCGGCGGTGCGTGGTCGGTGCTGTTGATCCGCGCGGTGCGGCCGAACTCCGTCATCACCAGCACGGCGGTCTCGTCCCACGCCGCGCCGGTCGCCGGCATGGGCCGCCACCTCGTGCGTCCCCGGCGGGGCTGAGCGCGTGCAGCTCAAGGCACTCGCGCGTCAGGTTCTCGTTCAGACCGCGGTTCTGCGCTTGGCCGGCCGGGCTGTGCGACCCCATTGAGCTGTTGATATCCAGGTAGAAGCTCTTGCGGTCGCGGCAGTGGCCGAGAGCCTCCTCGCCGTGAGCTACATCCTGTCGATCGCGCTGCACGAGGCCGGGCACGCGGTGGCGGCTTGGAGGCTGCGGCTGGACGTCCGCTCGGTCACGCTCGGGTTCGGCCTGGCGCTGGCGCTGGTGGACCCGGCCCCCGACACTGCTATAACTCGCGCATGACCCTCATGATGCGCCTCGTCACCTCGCTGTCCGGCCGCCTGGTCGGGAAGGACGCCGCTGGTAACATCTATTACGAGGCCAAGCGCGCGCCCGGGCCGCAGCTGCGCCGGCGCCGTTGGGTGATGTACAATGGCGAGGCGGAGGCCAGCCGCATCCCGCCCGAATGGCATTCCTGGCTGCACTACACCACGGACACGCCGATTCCGGAGACAGTGCGCCGGGCCTGGCAGAAACCGCACGAGCCGAACCTGACAGGCACGCCGCAGGGCTACCGGCCGCCAGGCAGCGATTATCTCGGCGGCAAGCGGGCGCCGGCGACGGGCGACTACGAATCCTGGACGCCGGGCAGCTAGCGTGGCGAACCGTTCCGTCACCGAGGTCGTGGCCGGTGCTGCGGTGTTGGTCGTGGCCGCCGGCTTCCTGTTCTACGCCGTCGCCAACACCGGGCGCGGCGGGCTCGGCGGCTACACGCTGCATGCCGCGTTCGACAACGTGGGCGGCATCTCCAACGGGGCGGACGTGCGGATTGCCGGGCTGAAGGTGGGCAGCGTCACGGGCTTGGCGATCGACCCGAAATCATACCAGGCGGTGGCGACGTTCACCGTGCAGTCGGACATCAAACTCTCGGCCGATTCCAGCGCCACGATCGCGACCGGCGGGCTGCTGGGCGGCAATTTCGTCTCGCTGGCGACCGGTGGGGACGAGAAGATGCTGGGTAATGGCGGGATCATCACCATCACGCAGTCGGCGGTTAACCTTGAGGATTTGCTGGGCAAGTTCATCTTCAACGTCGGCAACCTGGCCGATGCGTCGCAGAAGCAGATGGAAGCGCTGAAGCGCACCCCGCCTCCGTGACGGACGTGGCGCTGACGTGGCCCGGTGTGGACGGCGCGCCGGTGAGTTGCCGGGAGAAGCTGCGCACGCTGGCCGACAATCATGCTGAGCTGCGCCAAGTGATGCAGGATGCGTTCGAGGATGCGGTGCTGATGGGTGTGGACGCCGAGGCAATGCGCCACATCCTCGCCGACACCGTGGCGCACCTGCGCAGCCCCAAGCGGACATGATGCGGTCAGCCCTGCTGTTGGCCATGTTGTTGCTGGCGGCGGCCGGGCCAGACCCGGCCAAGCCGGACGCGGCGCCGCAATCGGCCCCCGATGCGTGGCAGCCGCGCGACACGGCGGAGCTGGTAATTCTGGACAAGGTGAACGCCAAGGCCGCCAACCTGACCCTGAAAGTCGGGCAGGCAGCGGAGAACGCCTCTCTGTCGATCGCGCTGCGCGCCTGCGTGGCCCGGCCGCCCGACCTGCCGAAGGACTCGGCCGCGTTCTTCGACATCGTCGACAGCCGCCCGGGTGCGCCGGCGTTCCACGGCTGGATACTGGCAAACGAACCCTCGGTATCCATGTTCCAACACCCGATCTACGATGTCCGTCTTGCCGCCTGCCACTAACGCGCTGCCGCCGTTCAGGCAGGCGGCGCTGTTGCTGGACATGGACGGCACGCTGCTGGATTTCGCGCCTAGCCCGATGGCGGTGGTGATCCCGCCCACGCTGCCCGCCACGCTCGCCCGGTTGCGGGACGAACTGGGCGGCGCGCTTGCCGTGATCACGGGCCGGCCGGTGGACCAGATCGACACGCTGCTGCCCGGCGTGGTTCCCGTTGTGGCCGGCGAGCACGGCGGCGCGCTCCGCCCGGCCCTGGGCGCGGGCCTGACGCGGCCTGACCTGCCGTCTCCCCCGGCGGCAATGCTGGCCGAGGCGGAGGCGTTCGCGGCGGCCCAGCCGGGTGTGCTGGTGGAGCGCAAGGCGCGCGGCTTCGTGCTGCACTACCGCTTGGCTCCGGACGCCGCTGCTTCAGTCGCGGCGGCGGTGGCGGCGTGGGTGGCACCGGTCGCCGACCGCTTCCAGAGCCTGCCCGCGCATATGGCCTGGGAGATCCGCCCGCTTGGCGCGGACAAGGGCAGCGCAGTCGCGGCCGTGATGGCGCTCCCCGCGTTTGCCGGCCGGCTGCCGGTGTTCATCGGCGACGACGTGACGGACGAAGAGGGGATGGCCGTCGCGCGGCAGCTGGGCGGTGCCGGCCTGTTCGTCCCAACGGCGTTCGGCTCGCCTAGCGCAGTGCGCTTGTGGTTGGAGCAGTGCCGCGGCGGCTGGAGCGCCCTCCCGGCTCCTTCTCCCTCTGGAACAGGGCCGGGGTGAGGGAGCTTGGGCCCGTTATCGATGGAGAGGGGGGCAGCCGCGCGCGCTACGACCATCGACCTACCCGGCCGTAACTTCAACGACACCGTCGCATAGCAGCCGTGGCAGCGTGCGGCCGGCCTGCGAAGCGATGCTGGCTTGACCGGCGCATGCAGCACCCGCAGACACTGCCCGCTTACCAGGTGGATATCTTATGACCAATGCATTGCACGCGGCGTCCGCGTCCCCGTCCCAGCATGGGTCGGGCTGGTGCCATGCCTGGCCGGACCAGCGCGTGCGGTCGGTGTGCGTGGCCGTCGCCGTGCTGTGCGGCGCTGCCGTGCCCGCGGCCCGGGCGCAGGCTCCGTCGGCCGACGCGGCGTCGGCCTTCGTCAATTCGACCGCGCACCAGATGATCGCGATCATCGACAGCAGTGCGGATACCGGCAGCAAGACCCGGCAGCTTCAGGCGGTCGTGGACCAGGTGGTGGATGCCGAGGGGATCGCCCGGTTCTGCCTCGGCCGTTACTGGCCGGCGGCGACCCCGGCGCAGCGCACGGCTTTTCTGGGGCTATTCCACGCCGTGCTGCTCGACGGCGTGGCGGGGCAGATCAGGGCCTACAAAGGCGTCACCGTGACGCTCGGGCGGGTTCAGCCGCATGATGCGGACGTGAGCGTCAGCAGCGTCGTGCAGCGCCCGGACAACGGGCCGGCCAACGTCGATTGGGTCATCGAGCGGGCCGCGGCCGGCCTGAAGATCGAGGACATCGTGGCGGAGGGCACCAGCATGCGGCTGACCCGGCGCAACGACTACACCGCGTTCCTCGCGAGCCACGGCGGCAACATCGATGCGTTGCTGGCCGCCATGCAGCAGCGGCTCTCGCGGTAGCCCTCGCTGGCCATGCCGCCGGGTCACCCGGCGGCTTGCTTGGGCACCAGCAGCGCGGCAAGGCCTGCGGCCATGACCACCGCACGCGGTAGGGCGAGCCTGATGTCACCGTGCCGCATCTCGCTGGCCAGCAGTGCCGCCGAGACCGCCGTCACTAGCAGGCCACCCAGGCGGCGTGTGCCGGGCGCCACCATCAGCAGCCCGCCCGCCGTCTCCACCGAGGAGACGGCCTGCCGAGCCGTGCGGGACCAGCCGAGATGGCGGAACATCTTATCGTAGCCGCCATAGCCGGCCAGCTTGTCACTGCCGGCGATGGCGATCGCGGCACCGAGCGTCGGGAATGCATAGTTCATCGGATCACCTCCATCGCTCGCCAACGCACGGACCCTGATCACCGTTCGCTGACGGCTAGGCCGCCGCGGTGTCCGGCCGGATGTCCTTGATATCGCGAAACGTCAGCCCCTCGTTAGCCTCCGCGACGCGGCGTAGCGAAAAGGTGGAGGAGGCGAGGAACACCGGGTCGCCATCTACGTCGTCCGCCATGGCCGTGCGCTGCACTTGGCAGAACCGTTCCACCGCACCCTTGTCGCCACTGATCCATCGTGCCAGCGCGTAGGGCACGCCTTCGAAGCCGATGCCCACGCCGTATTCGCCCTGCAGCCGCGCGATCAACACGTCCAGCTGCAGCGTTCCCACCACGCCAACGATCGGCGGGCTGCCATCCTGCGGGCGGAACAGCTGCACGACGCCCTCCTCGGCGAGTTCCTGCAGCGCCTGGCGCAGCTTCTTCGCCTTCATTGCGTCGTCCAGGCGGACGCGGCGCAGGATCTCCGGCGCGAAATACGGCACGCCGACGAAATTGATGTCCTCCTCCTCGCTCAGCGTGTCGCCGATGCGCAGCGTGCCGTGGTTGGGGATGCCGACCACGTCGCCGGCGAAGGCCTCGTCGGCGATCTGGCGGTCCCGGGCGAAGAAGAACTGTGGCGCGTGTAGCGGAATCAGCTTGCCGGTGCGGACCTGGCGCAGCCGCATGCCGCGCTGCAGCTTGCCGGAGCAGACGCGCGCGAAGGCGATGCGGTCGCGGTGGTTGGGGTCCATGTTCGCCTGGATTTTGAACACCAGCGCGGTGAGTTTGTCCTCGCTCGCCTGCACCGTGCGCGTATCGGCCGGCTGGGCGCGGGGCGGCGGGCCGAACGCCACCAGGCTGTCCAGCAAGTCGGTGACGCCGATCTCCTTAATGGCGCTACCAAAGAACACCGGCGTCAGGTGCCCGGCGTTGAACCCGTCCAGCTCAAACTCGGGCAGCGCTGCGCGCGCGAGGTCGATCTCCTCGGCCATGGCGATCATGCGGTCGTCGGATTGGGACAGCGGCTCGGCCGTGTGCACCTCCCGCGTGCGCAAATCATAAGTGCCGGCGAAGGTGGCGGCGCGGCCGATCGGCCAGGTGACGGGGGCGGTGTCGAGCGCCAGCGTGTTGGCGACCTCGTCCAGCAGTTCGAACGGGTCACGCGCTTCGCGGTCCATCTTGTTGACGAAAGTGAGGATGGGGATGTCGCGCAGCCGGCAGATCTCGAACAGCTTGCGCGTGCGGGCCTCGATCCCCTTGGCCGCATCGATCACCATGACGGCGGAGTCGACGGCGGTGAGCGTGCGGTAGGTGTCCTC
>CAXSEG010000009.1:0-31996 GCA_964235545.1 uncultured Acetobacteraceae bacterium | reverse complement strand
ACCACCGCCCCCGGGCAACCCCCGCGATTGTCGCCGTAGCCAATCAGAAAGGTGGCGTGGGGAAAACCACCACCGTCCTGAATGTCGGAACGGCGCTTGCGCTCGCTGAAATTCGGGTGCTCATCATCGATTTGGATCCACAGGGCAACGCATCCACCGGCATGGACATCGGCCGGGGTGCACGGGTCCCTGGCTGCTATGCAGCACTCACGGGCCGGGCGGACGCCGCTGATTGCATCCGGCCGACCATGATCAACAGCCTGTCCCTCATGCCTGCAGATGCAGACCTCGCCGGTGCTGAAATTGAATTGGTCGGCCACCCACGGCGGGAATACTGCCTTCGGCAAGTTGTGGCAGGATTGACCGACTTTGACGTGATCCTGATCGATTGCCCGCCCAGCCTTGGGCTGCTCACCCTCAACGGCCTGGTGGCAGCGACGTCGATCCTCGTTCCATTGCAATGCGAATTCTTCGCCCTCGAAGGCCTGAGCCATCTGGCGCAAACCGTCGATCGCGTTCGGGGCGCACTGAACCCGCACGCGTCCATCGATGGTATTGTCCTGACAATGTATGATCGCCGGAACAATCTGTCCGAACTCGTGGCCGCAGACGCACGCACGTTCTTTGGCAAACGCGTCTACAATGAAGCCGTGCCGCGGAGCGTACGTGTTTCCGAGGCACCAAGCCACGGGAAACCCGTGATCCTCTACGATCGCCGCTCGGCCGGGGCGGAGGCTTACATTCGGGTGACGCAGGAATTCCAAAAGCGTCTCCACGTCTCACGCCGTATCGCCGTGCCAGCATGAGGGAGGCGCCACGCCTAGGCCGCGGCCTCGCCTCCCTGCTCGGCGATGCCCTCAACCCTTCAATGACGGCGGGCAGTGTCGGAAGCACCCCGATCGCCGACCTGGAACCGAACCCGTTCCAGCCAAGGACCGCCATTGCCGACGAGGACCTGGCCGAACTCGCCGAGTCGATCCGTGAACAGGGCCTCCTTCAGCCCATTCTGATCCGTCACCATCCAAGCCACACCGGGAAATTCCAGATCATCGCCGGTGAGCGGCGATGGCGGGCCGCCCGGCTCGCCGGCCTTGCCACCATCCCGAGTTTCCTCCGTGACCTGCCGGACAACGCCGCGAGTGCGGCCGCGCTGGTGGAGAACCTGCAGCGGCAGGACCTGAACCCGATCGAGGAGGCAGAAGGCTTCAAGCGGCTGATCGACGGCTTCGGGCTGACGCAGGAGGAACTGGCAAAGGCGATCGGCAAGTCGCGCAGCCATGTGGCCAACACGCTGCGGCTTTTGCATCTGCCGCCTGAAGTGATCCAGTATGTGCGGAAGGGCTCGCTCTCCGCCGGACATGCCCGGGCCGCATTGGCCTGCGACGACCCGGCATACGCTGCTCGCCAGATGCTCGATCAAGGCCTCAGCGTCCGCCAAGCGGAAGCCCTCGCGTCACCACAGCTTCAGACCGTTCCATCCCGTCCGGTTACCGCCGATACACTGCATGCGGGATCCGCAGACCTTCGCGCGGTCGAGACGGACTTATCGGACCAACTAGGCCTCAAGGTATCGATCAGCTTCAACGGCCAGGGTGGCACGATCAGCTTGCGCTACCAGAACCTTGACCAGCTCGACCACGTCGTGGCCAGACTCGGCCGCCGCTGACGTCCTAGACGGTCATACTCATGGTCGCGCCTGCCGAGCGGCAATCACGGACAGCAAGCGTGCCGCGATCGCGAAATCCGGCGAAGCAGCCCGTTTACAGGCGATATCGGCATCCCGGATCGCCCGGCCCACACTTTCCAACGCCGGCATCCGCCAACGTCTGACGTCCTGCAAGAAAGCCGCTGCGTGCCGAGGGTATAGCGGAGGCATCAGTGACCGGCAGGCCTCTTCTGCACTCTGCCCGCTATCGATCAAGATACGCACCTTGAGCAATCGCTGAATTTGTCCGGACAACACTGCCAACAGTCCAGCCCCGGTCGCTCCCTCCCGCTCGAGTTCCGCCAGCAAGGCGTCACACAGGTCCCGGCGTCCGGACAACGCCGCTGAGATTGCGGCCCCAAGGGACGTCTCCAGCGACTGGGAGCAGCACAGGCGCGCCATCTCGAGATCAACCGTTCGTTCGCCCGCAGCGAACAGGGCGAGTTTCTCGAGTTCGGAACGCCGGGTGACCGACTCGCCCGCAAGCTCCTCACAAAGGAAGGCCAGGGCGTCCGGCGTCACCGACAAGTCCGACGCGGCCAATGCCGCTCGGATGTCCGACCCAATTTGGGCCGCATTGCCAAGGTAGCAGGCGATCACGCCCCACGACACATGCTTTTCGGCAAAGGCGCGCAGCTTGGAACGGGCTTGCAGCTCACCCGCCTCGGCCACGATCAACACGTCCGCCGACCTTACATTCAGCTTCTCGAGCGGCCCAGCCAGGGCATCGGTAGCATCCTGGACATGTAGCACCCGGCGGCCGCCGCCGAGTGCCATGCTTCCGGCCTCCTCGCGCAACCGGCCATGTTCCTCCCGGGGGAGCCTGGACAAACGAAAGGGGCTGGCATCAACACCGAGCACAGCGTGCACCGTGGTCAACGCACGCTCCCGCACCAATCCCCAATCTTCGCCGTAGATGAGCAGTCCTGCATACTGGACGGGATTGCGCAGCACGCCCGAAACCTGGCTCGCCGACAGCTTCACGCCTCAGGTCGTCTTGCGCCGGGCAAAGAAGGATGCGAGCTGCTGGGTGATCTCGTCCGCGACAGTCTCGGTGATGCGCTTCGTCGCCGTCTCACCCTCCAGGTCGGCCGCGAAATACTGCTGGTCAATGATGTTCACGCCATCGACCGCGCGGGCTGCACCGTTAGTCACCACTGTCTGAGCGGGGTTTAGGGCCTTCAACGACCAAGTTGCAGTCGCCACCTGCCGGACCCGTGTCGCGGTGGAGTCCCGCTGGATGCTCAACGCCTCACCAGCGACGCCGAAGCTCACGCTCAACGTATACCGCTTGGCCAACGCCTCGCCATGGTCGAGCCGCTGTTGCAGCGCCTGACGTAACAGCTGTCCAGGCCGATCCGGAATCAGTGCCACATCGATGGCGGCCAGCTCCAGTTGCGGACCGCTGGCCGATCCACGCGGCGCGTAGAGCGGGTGGAAACCACAGCCCGTCAGGGCACCCGCACCGATCCAGAGAACTGCACGGCGCCCAAGGATGAGGCTCGTCAAGACAGATCGGCCACGACGAAATTGACGATCCGGCCCCGGACATAGATCCGCTTCACGATCCGCTTGCCAGCAAGCAGACGCTGGACGTTCTCCTCGGCGGCGGCCGCTTCCAGGACCTCCGCCTCGGCAGCACTCGCCGGCACCGAGATCGTGCCACGCAGCTTGCCGGCGATCTGCACCGCGATCGTCAGCGTGTCGACCACCGTCAGCGCAGGAGCCGCCACCGGCCACGTCCGATCCGGCGCGTCACCCTGCCCAGGGTGCAACAGGGACAGGGTTTCCGCCGCGAGATGGGGCAGCATCGGTGCCGACAGGCGGCAGAAGATGTCGAGTGCCTGTCGCACCTCAGATGATCCCGGATGGGCACGCTGCTCCTCCGCGATGGCCGTCAGCAATTCATGCAGGCGTGCGACGGCGACGTTGAACGCGAACTGCTCCAGCGCCGTGGTGACGGCCACGATCGCCCGGTGCGTCGCCTGCAGCAGGGCGCGCCCGCTTGCTGCGTCGGGGAACACACCGCCATGCACCTCCTCCAGCACCGCCATCGCGAGCCGGTGGAAGCGCTGCGTGAACCGGTGCGCGCCCGCGATGCCAGTTTCCGTCCACTCCATGTCGCGCTCGGGCGGATTGTCCGACAGCACGAACCAACGCGCGGTATCCGCGCCATACCGGGCGATGATGTCCTGCGGATCGACGGTGTTCCGCTTGGACTTGGACATCTTGTCGCTCGGGCTGACGGTCACTGCCAGCCCGGTCGCACGCTCGACCGCACCACCGGCGGGCAGCCGCTCGACCTCATTCGGATACAGCCACCGATTATCCGCGGCACGGTAGCTCTCATGCGTGACCATGCCCTGGGTGAACAAGCCGGCAAATGGCTCGTCCACGCCCAACAGCCCGCCATCGTGGATCGCCCGCGTGAAGAACCGTGCGTAGAGAAGATGCAGGATCGCATGATCGATGCCGCCGATGTACTGGTCGACCGGCAGCCAATACGCCGCGGCTTCTTCGCGGACCGGTGCCGCGAAGCCGGGGCTGCAGAACCGGGCGAAATACCAGGAACTGTCGACGAACGTGTCCAGCGTGTCGGTCTCACGCTGCGCCATCGTGCCGCAGGTCGGGCAGGGCACCGAACGCCATGCCGTGTGCCGGTCCAGCGGGTTGCCCGGTTCATCGAACGTCACGTCGTCCGGCAACACCACCGGCAATTGATTCTCAGGCACAGGCACGACACCGCAGGCCGGGCAGTGCAGGACGGGGATCGGGCAACCCCAATACCGCTGGCGGCTCACGCCCCAATCCCGCATGCGCCAGTTCACGACGCCGTCGCCCTGACCGGCATCCTGCAAGCGACGGATGACCGCCTTGGCCGCCTGATCCGTGCTCAATCCGTCCAGGAAGCCCGAGTTGACGATCTGGCCCGGCCCTTCATGGGCCTTGGTGCCGATCGCGAAGCTCTCCAAGGCCTCGCCCGCCGGCAGCACGACAGGAACCACGGGCAGGCCATATTTCCGCGCGAAGTCCAGGTCCCGTTGGTCGCCGCACGGACAACCGAAGATCGCCCCGGTGCCATATTCCATCAGGACGAAGTTCGCGATCCACACTGGGACCAGCCGGCCATCGAACGGATGGCGAACCTGCAACCCCGTGTCGATCCCCTTTTTCTCCGCCGTCTCGATCGCCGCCTCGCTCGTCCCCATCGCGCGGCACTCGGCCACAAACCGCGCTGCCCCGTCGTTCTTGGCCGCGATCGCCGCCGCGACCGGGTGTTCCGACGCCACCGCCAGGAACGACATGCCGAACAACGTGTCCGGCCGCGTCGTGTAGATCTCGATGCCGTCCAGCCCGCCGACCCCCGTCACCAGCGGGAACCGGATCCGCGCACCTTCGCTGCGCCCGATCCATTTCGCCTGCATCGCCTTCACCCGGTCCGGCCAGCGGTCCAGCCCATCGAGCGCTTCGAGCAATGCCGGGGCATATTTCGTGATCCGGAAGAACCACTGCGCCAGCTGCCGCTTCTCGACCGGCGCTCCGGAGCGCCATCCCTTGCCATCCACCACCTGCTCGTTGGCCAGCACGGTCTCGTCCACCGGGTCCCAATTCACCCAGCTGAGCCGCCGCTCGACCAGGCCATCGCGCATCAGCATCAGGAACAGCTTCTGCTGCTGGCCGTAATACGCCGGGTCGCAGGTGGCGAACTCGCGCGACCAGTCGATCGACAGCCCCATGCGCCGCAATTCGGCACGCATTGCGGCGATGTTGGCCCAGGTCCACTCCGCGGGGTGCACCCGGCGTTCGCGGGCCGCATTCTCGGCAGGCAATCCGAACGCATCCCAGCCCATCGGATGCAGGACGTTGTATCCGCACGCCCGCTTGTACCGCGCGACCACGTCGCCCAGCGTGTAGTTGCGGACGTGGCCGACATGGATGCTGCCGCTGGGGTAGGGGAACATCTCCAGCACATAGTATTTCGGCCGGCCATCGGTCGGCACATCCTCGACGCGGAACGCGGCCTGCTCGTCCCAGCGGGCCTGCCACCTTCTCTCGATGGCCGCGAAATCGTATCCCGTCACCCGTTCCGCAACGGTGTGCGCCGACTGCTCTTGCATCGTGGCTTGGTCCCTCCGGCGTGCGCCGGGCCTCACTGGCTGGCGGTTTGCGCCCGCAACTCGCGCGCCCGGGCAAGAACCTTGTTCTCGATCTCGCCCGTCGTCGTCTGGCTGACCGGCGCGTCGGTCCACTGGCCGTTCTGCTGCACCTGGCGGAAGATCGCCACGCGGACGCCATCGGCACGCAGCTGACGGCCAAGGATGTAGGCGGTGGCCTTGAACCGCTCGCCACCACCGGAAGGCGGCTGATACCAGTCGGTGATGATCACGCCGCCAAATGGGTCGGCCGAGGACAGCGGCATGAAGGCCAGCGTATCGAGCGCGCCGCGCCAGAGATAGGCATTGACGCCGAGCGCCGCCCCATCTTCCTTCGACCCGCCACTGCCCTTGCCGACGCCGAACACCAGGCCCTGGTCGCCGCCGAGCTTGCCCTGCTCCGGGCCCTTGGTGCGATAGTCGTTGTACTCGTTGTCCGCCACCGGCCGGATATTCGGATTGGTCCCACTCCCACACGCAGCAAGCCCAGTCAGCAAGCCGAACACGAGGACAACACGGGTAAAGGACATGGTCTGCCTGCGATGAAGATCGCCGCACTGATGCGGCAAGCCTTCCTACAGCCTGCGCCGGACCGCGCCAAGCGTTTCAGGCCAAATGCTGAGAACCGAGTTGCAAACAGGGCTGCAGAACAAGACGGGCGGCAGATCGCTCTGCCGCCCGTCCCACGCACGTCGTGGTTGTAAGGTTACCAGGCGAACGAAGTGCCGACCGCGAAGATGGACGAGTCCAGCTTGTTGTGCACATCGGTCGTGCCGCCCACGTTGACCTGGCCGAGCACGAGGTTGTAGCCGCGCTGACGCGCCTCTTCCCAGACATAGGAGGCGAAAAGTGCCACGCCCGGAGCCAGCGAGTAGGTGGCACCCGCTGCCACGCCGACGTCGCGACGTTGGCCGCCGGTCACGCCGCCGGGAACGATGATCGACGCGCCGGTGGCGGACCGGTTGGTCGCCGCCTGCTGGTTGCCCTGATACCAGCTGCCCGTGATGTCGGCGCCGAAGATCACCGGCCCGATCGTATAGCTCGCCGTGACGCTCAGCGCGTTGGAGTTCGGCTGGCCCTTGGTCAGCAGGCCGCCAGGCCCACCGCCGGACTGAACGTTGTAGCGGCCCAGCTCGTAATGGCTGCCGACCGTCAGGCCGCCATACGTCACCGCTGCACCGAAATCGCCGATGCTGAGATCCTCGAAGCGCATACGCTTCGGATCGGTGGTCGACCCGACGACGCCGCTATCGTGCACACGGCTGGAGCCGATATACGCCGCGGTGCCGACCACGCCGATCGGACCGAACGTGCCGCGGTAGCGGACGAGGCCTTCGTAGGTGTCCTTGCGGCGATTAATGTCGGCCGTGCTGGTAGAGGCCAGCGCGTCGCAGCCTGGCGTCGCGGTGCCGTTGCCGGCCGTGGTCGACAGCGCGCCGCCGAGCCCGCCCGGGCCCTGGCAGCCAGCGCCATTATCGTTGCCAATGCCGCCCGTGCTGGGCTCATACGACAGGCCGAAATCCACGCCGTAGAACTGCGGTGACAAGTAGACGATCTTGTTGGTCGAATACATGTTGCCGACGTCTTCGAACGGATACTGCAGCGGACCGCCATCGGCGAGCAAACCGGGCGCGTCGCCGTTCAGGCCGCCGCCGTCGAAGTTCTCGCCGGTGCCGACGATGTAAAGGCTGGTCGGATTGTCGGACGAACCCCCGCGGATCGTGCCCAGACGGTCGGTGCCTATATAGCCCCATTCACGGCGGAAATAGAGGTCGCCACGGGTACGATCGTTGCCGGTGACCGAACCGTCGGTAGAGCCGTTTCCGACCGTGCCGCCGCCGGCGCCGTAAGTGTTGTCCTGCCGAATTTCGAGCGAGGCGCCATACTTCAAGCCGTTCGCAGCGACGCCGTCGAAGCCTGGATACAGACGGGCATAGCCCTCGGCACCATAGTTCGCCAACCGATTAGAGCCCTGGACCAGCGTGCCGCCAGTCGCAGCGGTTGCGCCGAACGCGGCACCCGTGGCGGTTGTGGTCCCATTCGTGCCCGTAACGCCGTAGTTCGTGGAACGGACCCCGTTTCCTTGGTCGGCCACGTAGCCGTAAAAGCGGTAACGGCCGTTCAGCCGGACGGTGACCGTGCCCGGTGTCGGGAACGACTGGCCATCCGTATCATCCACCACTTGTGCGTCGGCATACGTCGCCACCGCCATAGAGGCGCCCAGTGCGGCCACAGAAGCCAGCAGGAGCTTGCGCATTCAATCCTCCTCAGATCGCCGGACAACCCGGCATTCATTCCAGGCCCCGCCCCGTTCCTGCGGAACAAGGCTTCCCATATGCAGGAAGCCTTGATCGACCGAGGGGCGGGAGCAGCCAGACCTGTCCAGAGTATTGCTTGGCCGTTCACATTCTCGCAATCGCTCCAAGCGGAGGGGCATGGCATTTGTGGAACACTGTGGCGGAGGCGCCACAAGCATCTCCGTTGGGCCGCCAAACCGAGGAAAGGACGCAAGAATGACTAACACACCCACTGGCAGCATCGCCGGACGACTGCGCGACGTGCGGGACCGCATTGCAAATGCTGCAAGGCAGGCCGGGCGTTCTCCTGTCGACATCACATTGGTCGCGGTGTCCAAAACCCACGATCAGGCGGCCGTGGCGGAGGCGATCGCGGCCGGGCAGCTCTGCTTCGGCGAGAACCGCGTGCAGGAGGCCGACAGTAAATTCCCGGCCTTGCGCGAAGCCACGCCAGGCTTGCGGCTCCACATCATCGGCCCCTTGCAGACCAACAAGGTGCGAGACGCCATCCGTACCGCCGACGTGATCGAGACGCTGGATCGGGCCCGCCTGGCGGACGCCATCGCGGCCGCGATGGCCAAGGGAGACTCGCTACCGCGCTTGCTGATCCAGGTGAATGTCGGCGAGGAGCCGCAGAAGGCCGGCATCGCCCCCCATGACGCCGACCGGTTCATCGCCGAGTGCCAGCAGCGTTTCGGGGACCGGATCGCCGGCCTGATGTGCATCCCGCCAGCCGGGGAGGATCCGGACCGGCACTTCGCCGGCCTCGCCGAACGGGCGGCGCGCCACCATCTAGCCGTCGTGTCGATGGGCATGTCCGGCGATTACGAGGCGGCGATCCGCCAAGGAGCCACCCATGTGCGGGTCGGCAGCGCCATCTTCGGCACCCGGCCCGCACTTTGAGCCGCCGCGGCCGCGCTTGAACATGCTCCATCTCACGGTTTATGAGCAGCCGAAGCACCCGACCCGAACCGGCGTGCCGCCGAGGCCGCGCTGCCGCCAGGCCGGCGGGGGTGACTGCGGGAGGACCAATGCTCCCCCGATTGGAGTCTTTGCATGAGCCTTGTTGCCAGCGCCCCGAACGGAATGCCCGACGGTATTCCGCAGGACGGACCGGATAGGGCGCATGAGGCCATTGGCGGGCACGCCCGCGGCCCGCTCCGTGCCGGCGCCCTGCTCGCGGTCCTCGGCATCGTCTACGGCGATATCGGCACCAGCCCGCTCTACGCGTTCAAGGCGAGCCTGGACCACTTCACCAACCAGGGCGTCGCAGAGTTCGAGATCCTTGGCATCCTCTCGCTGATCTTCTGGTCACTGATCTTCATCGTCACCATCAAATACATCGTTCTCGTCATGAGCGCGGACAACAAGGGCGAGGGCGGCATCCTCGCCCTCATGGCGCTCGCCATGCGGGCCGCGACCGACGGGCGGGGCAAGGCGGCGCTGGCCCTGGTCGGCATCGTCGGTGCCTGCCTGTTCTTCGGCGACGGCGTAATCACCCCGGCCGTCTCGGTGCTGTCGGCGATCGAGGGCCTGGAGGTTTCGGCGCCGACCCTGCAGCCTTACGTCGTGCCGCTGTCCTGCGCCGTGATCGTGGGCCTGTTCGCGGTGCAGTACCGCGGCACGGGACGGGTCGGCCAGGTGTTCGGCCCGGTCATGGCCGTCTGGTTCGCGGTGATCGGCCTGCTGGGCTTGCTGGAGATCATCGCCGAACCCGCCGTGCTGTACGCGCTCTCGCCGCACCACGTCTTCCTATTCTGCATGCGCCATGGATGGCTGGCGTTCGTCTCGCTTGGCTCCGTCGTGCTGGCCGTCACGGGGGCGGAGGCGCTGTATGCCGATATGGGGCATTTCGGCGCGGCCCCGATCCGCTGGGCCTGGATGGGCTTCGTGCTGCCCTGCCTGGTGCTCAACTACTTCGGCCAGGGCGCGCTTATCCTGCGCACGCCGTCTGCCATCGCCAACCCGTTCTTCCTGATGGCCCCGGCGGACCTGCGGCTTCCCCTGGTGGTGCTCGCCACCGCAGCCACCGTCATTGCCAGCCAGGCTTTGATCTCCGGCGCCTACTCCATCGCCCGGCAGTGCATGCAGATGAATTTCCTGCCGCGCATGACCGTCACCCACACCAGCACCACTGCGGAAGGCCAGATCTACGTCCCGCAGATCAATACGGCCCTGTTCATCGGCGTGCTATTGCTGGTCCTCGCCTTCCGCAGCAGCGACGCGCTGACCTCCGCCTACGGTATCGCCGTCACCGGCACCTTCATCTGCACCTGCATCCTGGCGGTCTTCGCTTTCCGCCGGCAGTTCGGCTGGTCCCGCCCGCTGGCGATCGGCGTGTTCGGCTTCTTCTTCCTCATCGACAGCGTGTTCTTCGCCTCCAACCTGCTCAAGGTGCCGGAGGGCGGCTACGTGCCCCTGCTACTCGGCCTGGGGCTGATGGCGCTGATGACATCGTGGAAGCAGGGGCGGGACCTGATGCTGGCCCGCTGGAAGCAGGACAGCCTGCCGCTGGCCGGCTTCCTCAAGCGCCTGCCCCAATCGCGCACCATCCGGGTCCCCGGCTTGGCCGTGTTCCTGACCGGCACGCCCGACTACGTGCCGGCGGCGCTGCTGCACAACCTCAAGCACAACAAGGTCCTGCACGAGAAGGTCCTGTTCGTGACAGTGACCAACCTGGACGAGCCGGAGATCGGCCCCGAACGCCGCACCGAGGTCACCGAGCTTGCACCCGGCATCCACCGCGTGCTGCTGCGATACGGCTTCATGGAAAGCCCCAATATCCCGCGCGCCCTGGAGGACCTCCGCGGCCGCGGCGTGGATTACGACCCGATGCAGGTCAGCTACTTTCTCGGCCGCGAGGTCCTGGTCCGGGCGCTGGTGCCCAAGCTTCCCTTGTGGCGGCTCTGGCTGTTTCTCGTCATGGTCCGCAACGCTGTCCCGGCCACGGTGTTCTTCCGCATCCCGAGCGACCGCGTGGTGGAACTCGGCGTCCGCGTGGCGATCTGAGAGCGCACGCCTGGCAACGCCGCCCCGCCCTGCCGCGTTACCGTCATAAGATAGTGCGATCGGGACCCGGCTAATGGTGAAGGTGACGTTGGTGCTGGCCCACGGACCAGGCCACCCCGATGGGGACTTGGACGATCGGATGCATCTCCGCGTGGCCCTATCCCCCCACGGCCACCTGGACAGTTCTGCCTGGGAAGCCGGCACCATCCCGTGGCTCTCCAGCCGCGAACGGGCCGGCCACCCCGTCCGCTCGGGCGAGTTGGTCAAGATCGAGGATGGCTGGGCCCTCCGCGGCCTCGGCAGCGAAGACGAACCGCTCTACAGCCTCACCGCCCAGATCGTGCGGCCCGGCGAGATCGTGCGGGTCTCCCGGCTGGATGGCGACGAGATGCTCTACCGCGTTGTGGCTGTGGAGCCGGATTGAACAAATCTGTCGTCCCAGGGCGGAGTAGCCTCAGGGTTCCGCTCGCGAAACAAGTGTAGTGGCTACGGGGGTTAACCCTGGCATCCAAGGCGTCGGACCGGCACTCGCTCTTGAACGGGCATTCGGCCTGCCCACCCGACAGTTTAGCGCCGTTACCGCCCGTCCTGCGCCAGGAACGAGTCCGCCGTTCGCAGGCCTAGCGCCATGATCGTCAACGCCGGGTTGGCCGGTAGCGCGCTCGGGAACACGCCGTTGTCACACACGAACATGTTCGGCACCTCGTGGCTGCGGCCCCAGGGATCGACGACCGAGTCCGCCGCGTCCGTGCCCATCCGGCAGGTACCGATCGTGTGCGCCGAACGCGGGCAGGCCCAGATGTCCGAGGCACCCGCCGCCTGCCACGCCGCCATCATGAACCGCTCGGCGTGCCGGCTCATCGCGTCCTCGTTCGGCCCGTAACTGAAGTGCACCAGCGCCTTCGGCATGCCGACATCGTCGACTTCGCTGGAGAGCTCGAGGAAATTGCCCGGCGCGGGCAGGCAGTCGCCGTTAATGCCGATCCCGGCCACATGGCTGTACCGGTCGATGTAGTCCACCAGCCCACGCCCCCAAAGCGACCGCCCACGGGTGACCTGGCTCGCCCACGTCACGGGCAGCACGCCCAGGCTCTGCACGAGGTAGCCCCCCGCGAAATCAGCATCTGCTGGCCGGATCATGTCCTCCGTGATCAGGGAAGACGGGTAGCCCTTGTTGCAGCGCATCTCCGCCTCGAACGTGCCCCAGACCTGGGTCGCCACATGGGCCATGTAGTTGCGCCCGACCTGGCCGTTGGCGTTGCCCAGCCCGTTATGCAGCAGTAGCCGCGGCGTCTCCACGGCGCCGGCGCACAGGAACAGCGCGCCACAACGCTGGCGCTGGTCGCGGCCCTCGGCATCACGATAGACCACGGCGCAGACCCGGCCCGCCGCGTCCCGCTCGATGCCGTGCACCAGGCACTCCGCACGGATCTCCGCCCCTGCCCCGACCGCCACCGGCAGATAGGTCACGTCCATGCTCGTCTTGGCACCGTTACGGCAGCCCTGGTGGCAATGCCCGCAATTGACGCAGGCCTGACGGAGCGGGCCGCCGGCCTGCGCGAAATCGCGCGACACCGCCGCCACCGGTGCCGCAGCCGTCCGGATGCCGAGTGCGGCACATCCCGCCTCCATGGCCCGGGCCGGCGCGTTGAGCGGGATCGCCGGCAGGGGGTAGCGCCGGGCCGGGTCCCATGGATAAGGCTGCGGGCCGGAAACGCCGATGAACGCCTCCACGCCCTCAATGTACCGGATCAGCTCTGCATGCGGGATCGGCCAATCCCGTGCGACGCCGTATTCGGCGCGCATCCGCATATCCCGCTCGTCGGGCCGCGGGCAGAACGCGCCCCAATGCAGCGTCGACCCGCCGACGCCGGTGCCGCTGTTGTTGGCACCGAACGCCTCCGGCGTGTCAC
This sequence comes from uncultured Acetobacteraceae bacterium, assembly GCA_964235545.1. Lineage (GTDB taxonomy): Bacteria > Pseudomonadota > Alphaproteobacteria > Acetobacterales > Acetobacteraceae > LMUY01. The sequence goes on along the minus strand of CAXSEG010000009.1, from coordinate 18,918 downwards.
CGTTGCTCAGGCGCTCCCGCAGCCAGTAAATCGGCGACCCCGCCACCTCGTCGGCCGGGAAATCGGCCGGGTTCCAGTTGCGCCCCGCTTCCAGCGCCACCACACGGAGCCCGGCCTGCGCCAGCCGCGCCAGCAGCGGTGCGCCTCCGGCCCCGGTGCCGATCACCACGGCATCCACCACGTCCGCCGAGCCATAGCGGCGCATCGCGTCCAAGTTCATGGCTGGCGCGCCACGACGGGAACCGGCTCCCAAGCCTCCTGGTCACCGGGTTCGAGCGTGTGAAAGCCCTGCAGCCGGTCGCCGTCGCCGCCATAGGCGAAGCCGCCATACCCAATCCGCGCCAGCGTGGCCGGGTGCGCCACATAAAGCCTGACGGCCTCGGCGCGCACGTCCTCGAACCACCGCTGCATCTGCCGGCCGCTCCAGCCACCTTCGGTGGCCAGGTCGCCGGCGGCGGCGCGCGTCAGAATGGCGTCCTGGACATGGTCCTCCAACGCCGCGAAACCGCGGCCGAAGCCAGCGTGGCACGCCGCTTCCAACGCGGCCAACCCGACGCGGCAGGCCTCCGCGTCCGGCGGCAGGTCCGCGAACCGCCAGCCATCGCCGATGCCCCCGGCCAGCGCTGCGTCGAGCCGGGCCCCGAGGTCGATGACCGAGCGAGCCCCCTGGGGCAGCACGCGGGAGAGGATCGCGCGCAGCAGGCTCAGCTCGACGGCGGACATCGCGCTCGGCTGGTACGCCGGGTCGTCCAGCGCGACCCGGTCCAGCAGCGCCACCCGGGTCCGCGCGCTCACCCGGTCCGACTGGATCAGCGCCAGCGAGTTCGCAGCGAGACCCGGCGCCGCCAGACCGCAATGCCCGGCAATCAGGCGGGCGATCTCATCTGGCTGCTCACCAGGCAACAGGTGCTTGGCGCCCGGCAACGTCACCATGCGCACACTGGCGAAATGGGGGAGGGTGTGCCGGGCTTGACCGTCGGGCCCTAGATGGACGTCGTCCGCCCCCGCGATCACCAGTGCCGGGGTCTGCAGCACGCCCACGCGCTCCAACCAATCCTCCCGGCTGCCCGCCGTCAGCCACGCACGCCAGGCGTCCGTGTGGGCCCGAAGCACGTCCTGGACTGCGAGGGCGTGCGCGGCGGGGGACAATGCGGCGCTGACGTTCTGCGTGATGTAGCCGTCAGCCTCGGCCTCGCTTTTTCCCTCATCGCCGGCGAACCAGCGGAGCATGTCCTCGCGCTGCGTCTCGTCCATCGGCTCCGGACCCGGCGGCGACCCGGCCACAAGCACGATTCGTTCCAGGCCGGATAGCCCGGCCGTGCCATCCTCGGCCTGTCGCGCGACGACCGCCGCGACCTTCGCCCCCATGCTGTGGCCGACCAGCGCCCAGCGCCGTGGCGCCTGCCTCCGCACGACCTCGCGGACCGCCACCGCCATCTCGGCAACCGGTCGCCCCTCGCTCTCCGCCGCGGCACCGAACCCCGGCAGGTCGATCGCGATGCAGCGAGCCAGGCCACCAAAACGCTGCTCCACCGCCGCCCAGGACCGCGCGCTCCCGCCGAGGAAGTGCAGGAAGAAGACCGTCAACGATGGAGTCAATTCGGGGTGCACGGTAATCCGATTATCAAGAGATCAATCGGACATGATAGCGGGCGGTGACCTGTCCAGGGCAGCGGAACCTCTTGCTTCTCCCTCTCCCGTCCTTCACGGGAGAGGACGGGGTGAGGGCCGTCCACGCACCTAAATCAAGCAGTTCTGCGATCGCTAGCACCCTCACCCCGGCCCTCTCCCGCTAGCGGGAGAGGGAGAAGGTCAGGCTGAAACCGAGGTACTACTGATCCCGTCCAGCACGCGCACCATCTCGCCCGGCAAATCCAGGTCCGCCGCCGCCATGTTCTCGCGCAAATGCCCGACGGAGGACGTCCCGGGGATCAGCAGGATGTTCGGCGCGCGCCGCAGCAGCCAGGCGAGCGCCACCTGCATCGGAGTCGCCCCGAGTTGCCCGGCCACGTCGGACAGCGCGGTCGATTGCAGCGGCGAGAAGCCGCCGAGCGGGAAATACGGCACGTAGGCGATGCCGGCCGCTGCCAGGTCGTCGACCAGCGCTTCGTCCTCCCGGTGGGCGACATTGTACAGATTTTGCACACACACGATCTCCGCGATGGCGCGGCCGTCCGCCACTTGCCTCGGCGTCACGTTGCTCATGCCGATATGCCGGACCAAGCCTTGGCGCTGCAGCTCGGCCAAGGTCGTGAGCGGTGCCTCGAGCGAGCCTTCGGTCGGGCCGGGATGGCCCAACATGCTGCGCAGGTTCACCACCTCCAGCACATCGACGCCGAGATTGCGTAGATTGTCGTGCACGGCGGCCGTTAGCTCCGCGGCCGAGAAGGCCGGGTTCCAGGACGCATCGTCACCGCGTCGGGCGCCGATCTTCGTCACGATGACCAGGTCCGCGGGATAGGGGTGCAGCGCCTCGCGTATGATCTGGTTGGTGACGTGGGGGCCGTAGAAGTCGCTGGTGTCGATGTGGTTCACACCGCTCGCCACCGCGGCGCGCAACACGGCAACCGCGGCGGCGCGGTCCTTCGGCGGCCCGAACACGCCTTTTCCGGCAAGCTGCATTGCACCGTAACCGAGGCGCTTCACGGTATGGCCGCCCATCGCGAATGTTCCGGCTTTGGCGATATCGGTCATGCGCTGTCTCCTGTTTGACGGTTATGCAGATAGACAGGTTTGATCGGCGGCATAAGGCAAGCCGATCACAACAGCCTGTCCGGGAGGGCGAACAGTGGCGGCAGACCTTGGCGACCTTACCGCGTTCGTCGCCGTCGCCAGTGCAGGGGGCTTTCGCGAGGCGGCACGGCTCAGCGGCCGCAGTGCGTCGAGCTTTAGCGACGCGATTACCCGCCTTGAAGACCGGTTGGGTGTCCGGCTGCTCAATCGGACGACCCGCAGCGTGGCCCCGACGGAGGCAGGTCAGCGGCTACTCGAACGGCTTCGCCCGGCGCTGGGCGAGGTGGAGGCGGCGCTGGATGTCGCCCGCGGTTTCCGGGACAAGCCGGCGGGCACGCTGCGGCTGAACGTGCCGGTAAGTGCGGCGCGTCTGGTGTTGCCCCGGATCGTGCCACCCTTCCTAGCCGCCTACCCCGACATATTGCTCGAAATCGTTGCCGATGACAGCTTCGTGGACATGCTGGCGGCGGGCTGCGATGCCGGGATCCGCTACGACGAGCGGCTCGAGCAGGACATGATCGCCGTTCCGATCGGCCCGCGCGAGCAGCGTTACGCGACAGCGGCATCGCCGGGCTACCTGGATCAGCGGGGCCGGCCAGCCCACCCCCGTGACTTGCTGGGCCATGCCTGCCTGCGGGGTAGATTCCCGAGCGGCGCCATGACGAGCCCATGGGAGTTCGAACGCGACGGAGAGGTCGTAAAGGTCGATCCGGCCGGCCCGCTCATCGTCCGCGTCGGTGCCGCGACGGATCTTGCCGTTGAGGCCGCGGTGGCAGGCAGCGGCATCATCCAGTTGTTCGAGGACTGGCTGCGCCCGCATCTCGATAGCGGCGCGTTGGAGCCGGTGCTGGAACCGTGGTGGCAGCGGTTCTCGGGACCGTTCCTGTACTACCCGGGACGCCGCCACCTTCCCGCCCCGCTCCGCGCATTCGTCGACTTCGCGGGGTCGCTGCGCGACTGGCCTTGATACGGCGTCACCGTGAGGCACGCTGTCCGGGCACCCACACCCGCCCGTCGAACAGCCGCCGCGCCGTCCGGTAAAACGACCCGGCATGCGCGTGCCACGCCCCGCCATCCTGCGCCACCTCCGCCCCCACCGTGAGCACGCCGGACGGCATGCCCAGCCGCAGCGGACCGTCGGCCGCGGTCGACGAGAGCGCCTCCGCCACCACCGTGCCGGTGATCCGCGCGGCCACGGCAGTGCACAGCGAGATGGTCAGCGGCAACGCCCGGTGTGGCTGACCGTTGGAGATCACCCGTGCCGTCAAATCCACTTCCGCCATGCGTACCGGGTCCCCGGATAGCGTCGGGCTGTCAGAGGGTGGGCTGACGATGGCGACGAACGGCACGATGGTGATGCGGCGCGCGCTCTCGATGTCGGGCGCGATGCCCATGCGGACCGACGCCTGCACCCGGATCGCGTCCAGCAAAGCGAGCACCTCCGGCCGTGCCTCTAGTTGGTCCGGCAGTTCCAATCCGGTCAGCCCGACATCCTTTGCCCGCACGAACACCGCGGCGTTGGCGGCGTCCACCATCGACACCTCGATTGGGCCGAAATCAGGCACCTTCAGCGTGTCCAGCACCTGCCCGCTCGGCAGCAAGGTCCCTGTGCTGGCGCCGCCAGGCTGCACGAAATCGAGCCGGATCGGCGCGCCGGAGCCGCTGACGCCGGGGATCACCAGGTCGCCATCGTAGCGGGCGCGGCCTTCCTCCAGCGGGAAGCTGCCGTGGATGATCTTCTTCGTGTTGGTGTTGTAGATGCGCACCGTGGCACTGTCGCCGTTCGGGCGCACCAGCCCCTCATCTACCGCGAACGGGCCGACCGCGGCGCTCATGTTGCCGCAATTCCCCTTGTATTGGACCTCGCGCGAGTTCACCAGAACTTGGCAGAACGTGTAGTCGACGTCCGCGTCCTCCCGCTCGGACGGGCCAATGATGCACACCTTGGACACGGAGGAGACGCCGCCGCCCATGCCGTCCAGCTGGCGGCCATACGGGTCGGGGCTGCCCATCGCGCCGGTGAACAACCGGCCCCAGTCCTCCCGCCCGGGCGGGAGGTCCCGCGTGTGCAGCATCAGCGCCTTGCTGGTGCCGCCGCGCATGAATACGGCGGGGATGGCTTGCTGAATCACGGGCGTCTCTCCCTAAGTTGCTGTATGGCGGCGCGGCCGGCTTGTTGCAGCGTCCTGCTCGCGGCGCCACGTCTTGTATTACCGTTCAGCCGGGCACAAAAGTCCCGGCCCACGCTGCCGCATTTCCCGGGAGTTAGACCATGGCCGCCACCCCAGCACTTTCCTTGCTCCAGGTCGGCCCCCGCACGCTGCACTACGTGCCAATCGGCGGCGTGCCCGGCGTGGACAGCCTGCCGTTCTCGCTGCGCATCCTGCTGGAGAACCTGCTGCGACAAGCCGCCGTCGACGGTGCGGACACCGAAGCCGAGGTCACCGCGTTGCTGGCGCGGCAGGCCGGCGCCGGTGTCACGTTTTATCCGGCCCGCGTGTTCGGGCAGGACATCCTGGGCCTGGTGATGCTGCTGGACATGGCCGCGATGCGCGACGCGGTGGAGCAAGCCGGCGGCGACCCCTCCACCGTCAGCCCAAAGGTCGCAGTGGACGTCATCATCGACCACTCGCTGCAGGTCGACAGTTGGGCCAACGCCGATGCCGCCCGCATCAATCTGGCTCGTGAATACGAGCGCAACGGCGAGCGTTTCGCCTTCCTGCGCTGGTGCGCCAGCAGCTTCGACGGCGTGCGCGTGGTACCGCCGGGCAAGGGCATCATGCACCAGCTGCACATCGAGAACATCGGCCGCGTGGTGTGGACGAAAGGCGACCTGGCCTACCCCGACAGCTGCGTCGGCACCGACAGCCACACCCCCATGATCAACGGCCTGGGCGTGCTCGGCTGGGGCGTCGGCGGCATCGAGGCGGAGGCCGTCATGGTCGGCAAGCCCGTCGCCATCGCGCTGCCCGAAGTGGTGGGCATCGAGGTCGTGGGTGCGCTGCCGGAGGGCGTGCTGCCGACCGACCTGGTGCTGACCATCACCAAGATGCTGCGCGACATGGGCGTGGTGGGCAAGTTCGTGGAGTTCTTCGGGCCCGGCGTGGCGATGCTCTCCCTCGGCGACCGCGGCATGATCGCCAACATGGCGCCCGAATACGGCGCCACCTCCATCTTCTTCCCCGTCGACCGCCTGACCATCGACTACCTCCGCACCACCGGCCGCGCCGAGGCGGAGATCGCCCTCGTCGAGGCCTATGCCCGCGCGCAGAAGCTGTGGCGCGACGAGACCACCCCCGCGCCGACTTTCGAGACGGTGGTGACGCTGGACCTGGCCACCATCCGCCCCTGCATCGCCGGGCCGCGCAACCCGGAGGACCGGCTGGACCTCGGCACGGCCAGCACCGCCTTCGCCGGGCACCACAGCGAGATCGCCGGCCACCCGGTCGACCTGGCGCGCCGGGTCCCTGTCGCCGGCACCGACTACGCGTTGTTCGACGGCGCCGTGGTGATCGCGGCCATCACCTCCTGCACCAACACCGCCAATGCCGCCAACATGATGGCGGCCGGCCTGGTCGCGCAGAAGGCGGTGGCGCGCGGGCTGACCTCCAAACCGTGGGTCAAGACGTCGCTCGTGCCCGGCAGCCAGGTGACGGCGGCGGTGCTGGAGAAGGCGGGGCTGCAGCCGGCGCTCGACGCGTTGGGCTTCCAAGTCGCCGGGTTCGGCTGCACCACCTGTAACGGCGGCTCCGGCCCGCTGCCGGACGCGGTGGTGGACGCGATCGAGGGGGCGAAGCTGGTGACCACGGCGGTGCTGTCCGGCAACCGCAACTTCGAGGGGCGCATCCACCCTAACGTGCGCGCCGCCTACCTCGCCTCCCCGGCGCTGGTGGTGGCCTACGCGCTGGCCGGGTCGATGACGATGGACATCACCACCGAGCCGCTGGGCACGGACCCGGCGGGCCAGCCGGTCTACCTGCGCGACATCTGGCCCACCGCCGCCGAGATCGTGGCCGCGACCGAGGGCGCCTATACCCGCGGCCTGTTCCAGGAGCGCTACGCCGACCTGTACGATGGCGGCGAACCGTGGGACGCCCTGCAGGGCGAGAGCAGCGAGCGCTTCGCCTGGAGCGACGCCAGCACCTACATCCGCCGCCCGCCCTATTTCGACGCCCTGTCCCGCGAAGTGCCCCCGGTGCAGGACATCGCCGGCATGCGCCCGCTGGTCATCCTGGGCGACTCCGTCACCACGGACCACATATCCCCCTCCGGCGCGATCAGCCTGGGCACCCCGGCCGCCGACTTCCTGCTGGCCAAGGGCGTGCAACGGCAGGATTTCAACAACTACACGACGCGCCGGGCCAACCACGAGGTCGCCGTCCGCGCCACCTTCGCAAACATCCGCCTGCGCAACCGCATGGTGCCCGGCGTGGAAGGCGGCATGACCCGCCTCATGCCGGACGGCACCGTGCTGCGCGTGTTCGAAGCCGCCGAGGAGTATGCCCGCCGCGGCGTGCCGCTGGTGGTGGTCGCCGGCCGCAACTACGGCTGCGGCTCCTCCCGCGACTGGGCGGCCAAGGGCGTGGCCCTGCTCGGCGTCAAAGCGGTGATCGCCGAGAGCTTCGAGCGCATCCACCGCACCAACCTCGTCGGCATGGGCGTCCTCCCCCTCCAACTCCCCCCCGGCGTCACCGCCGAGACCCTGAGGCTGGACGGCTCCGAACTGTTCGACGTGACCGGCCTCGCCGCCCATCTCGGCGTCCGATCGGAGGTCGCCTGCACCATCCACCGCGGCGACGGTAGCGCGGAGACGGTGCCCCTCGTCGTCCGCCTAGACACCCAGGAGGACGTCGAATACTGGCGCCACGGCGGCATACTCCCCCGCGTCTGGCGCAGCTACGTCACCGGCCAACCCATGCGCCAGGCCGAAGGCGTCACATCCGCACAGCCCGACACGGGCGGCCCGATGCGCGAACTGCCGGACGCGCTACCAGCCAGCGACATGCCGAGCGAGACCCAAGCCGCCAGCATCGGGTAGAGTGTCCGTAAGCAGCCTCAAGCACCCGCCAAACGCACAGGATCACCCCCATGAAGCTCAGCGCCCGCAACCAGATCAAAGGCAAGATCACCTCCGTCGTGAAAGGCCAGACTACCGGCCACGTCCACATCGACATCGGCCACGGCATCACGATCCACTCCTCGATCACCAACGAAGCCATTGACGACCTGCAGCTGAAGGTCGGCGACGACGCGATGGCGGTGATCAAGTCTTCGGACGTGATGGTCGCTGTTTGACGCTCGATCGATTGAGATTGCCGTGGATCTACGCCTCAAGCGGTATCAGACGTGCGACTAAAAAGCCCAGTGACGTCATCGTTGTCCGTAAACGGAGCACGGTAGAACGGGCTTGTCGGCGTATTTCTGCCTGAAGTCAGAACAGGCCGGACAACTGCATAAAGATATGCCCCCGCGATGTACGTTGATAACTTTGTTCTCTTAGCAGGTTTTCTAGATAAGCTGGCTTGAGACTACGGGAAGGCCGTCGATCAGGTGACGGATCTCAGAAGATACATCTGACAAAGCTGATTTCAGAATGAGGATGTCTTGACGTTGTACGCCCGGCTTTACCGGGTCTGATTTACGAATGCTCGCATGCAACGGATAAGCGACGACTCGCTCGCCTCCCTCACTCCAATCAGCATACACGCACATTTCTCTTCTACCATCACGATCCACGATTGCGCGAACGCTACTTGTTATAGCCAGAGCAATGACAGGGTTTTGGTCCCAGTCAGCCTCGCGATTTACCTCAAGTGCTTGCTCAAGAAGCAAGATTTTCGTCATAAGGTCAAAACGAAAGGTAGAGACAGACCTCCGTTGACCGTCTTCCAATTTGCCGTTGATGTCAGCTTTCGAAAACTCAGTTGGACTGACTCTCCAACCTTCTGCCTTGGGAAGTAGCTGCGTCCTCAAAGATATGAAACGGATAAGCCTTTCCGCGTCATTTACAGCCCCCGGGACCGGAGGCACAAAAACATCCTCGTCCGGGCAAGCAGTCGCAGGTTGCGCCATCAAGCATAAAGACGAGCAAGCATCTCCAGCAACCCGGCTGGAAACTCGTCACTCGAAGGCTCATCTCCACCTCGAACGAAAGCATTGCTGAACTTTCCGATCCAGACAAACCGTCCCTCATCGAGATCAAACGTTGCTTCTACGCGATTATCTTGGTCGCTCGACCAAAAAAGCCCGACTTCGCCATCGTACGAAGGTCTAATATGAGCTCAAACAGCCCACGCGACGATCTGGCCTCGGAAGGTTCAGCACCTTTCTGATTACGGCCCTAATATCTGAAGCTTCGTTCCACTGTCACGGTCGCGCAAGCCGATTCACTAGCCCGCGTATTACCTAAAGCAAACGGGTGGAGAGCCATGAAATTCTACTCTATGTGCTCAATGGCGTCCCGTAGGGGATTCGAACCCCTGTTACCGCCGTGAGAGGGCGGTGTCCTAGGCCTCTAGACGAACAGGACGTGGCCGGGCGGTTACCTAGGCCGAAGAGGCGGGTTTCGCAACCCTATTCCGTAGCGCGGCGTCGCGGCGGCCGGTGCGGCAGGCGTCGGAGCAGTAGCGGACCTCGTCCCAGGTGCGGGCCCATTTGCGGCGCCAGGTGAAGGGGCGGCCGCAGGCGGCGCAGATTTTCTGGGGTAGGTCGGACTTCTTCATCGGGTCGGGCTCATCGCGTGAGGCCGATATGGCCGGTCACCGCGCCGGTGCGAGGGTCCAGCAGGATGACGCGGTCGGGGCCGCCGCCGGTGAGCAGCACGGCCAGGCGGTCGCCGGCGGGGGCGATTTGTTGCAGATGGGTGCCGGGGGGTTCGTCCAGTAGTTGTGCCGCGAGGACGGGCTGGCTGCCGAGGCGGTGCACCACGGTTGCGACCAGCACCACGACGCCGACCACGATCAGCACGCCCATGCCGATCACGGCCGCCATCAAGCCACGCATGGGCATCCGTTGTTCTGCCATGCCGAAATCCGCGCCGGGTCGGGGTGGCAAGTCAAGCGCCGGCTCCCGAGCGCCGGTCAGCCCTTGCCCGTGAACCCCGCCACCAGCTCCGCCAGGTGCCCCATCTCGTTCAGCCGCAGGCCCGGCAGCACGGCGGGCTTGCGGCCGCCCTGGGCCAGCCGCCGCGGCAGGCAAGCCGCGGCGAAGCCCAACTTCTGCGCTTCCTTCAGCCGCGCATCCGCCTGCGCCACCTGACGGATCTCGCCGCTCAGCCCCACTTCGCCGAAATACACCGTCCCCGCGTCCGTAGGCGTCTCGGTGGCAGCCGAGGCCAGCGCCGCGGCCACCGCCAGGTCCGCCGCCGGCTCCCCCACGCGCAGGCCACCGGCCACGTTCAGGTACACGTCGTGCGCCGACAACCGCAGCCCCGCCCGGCTGTCCAGCACCGCCAGCATCATCGACAACCTGCCGCCGTCCCAGCCGATTACCGAGCGCCTTGGGGAGCCGCCGGCGTTGGGGCTGAGCAGGGCCTGCACCTCCACCAGCACCGGGCGCGTGCCCTCCAGCCCGGCGAACACCGCGGACCCGGCGATGTTGCCGCGGCGCTCGGCCAGGAACAGGGCGGAAGGGTTCGGCACCTCGGCCAGCCCCGTTTCCGTCATGGCAAACACGCCGATCTCGTCGGTGGCGCCGAAGCGGTTCTTTACGCCGCGCAGGATGCGGAACTGGTGGCCGCGGTCGCCTTCAAAATACAGCACGGCGTCCACCATGTGCTCCAGCACGCGCGGGCCGGCCAGCGCGCCTTCCTTGGTCACGTGGCCGACCAGCACCAGGGCGAAGCCGCGGGACTTGGCAAGCCGGATCAGCTCGAACGAGCAGGCGCGCACCTGGCTCACCGTGCCCGGCGCGGAATCGATGCTGTCCATCCACATCGTCTGGATCGAATCGATCACCACCATCGCGGCGTCGCCCGCCTGCTCCAGCGCGGAGGCGATATCCCGCACGTTGATGGTGGCCGCGAGTTCGAGCTGCGCGTCCGCCAGGCCCAGGCGGCGGGCGCGCAGGCGCACCTGGTCCACCGATTCCTCGCCCGTGATGTACAACACCCGGCGGCCGGCGCGGGCGAGCGAGGCGGCAGCCTGCAACAACAGGGTGGACTTGCCGATCCCCGGGTCGCCCCCCACCAGCACGGCCGAGGCCGCGACCAGTCCGCCGCCCAGCACCCGGTCCAGCTCGGCGATCCCGGTCTGCGCGCGCGGCGGCGGGTCGGCGGTGCCCTGCAGGCCCACGAAGTCGATCTTGGCCTTGCCGCCGGGCTTCGCGGGGGCGCCGGGCCGCGCCTCCACCGGCTCCTCCACGACGGTGTTCCACTCGCCGCACGCGTCGCAGCGGCCGGCCCACTTACCGGTGATGGCGCCGCAGTTCTGGCAGACGTAGCGGGTGGTGGGCTTGGCCATCCGTGCGCGTCAGCCGGAGGCCAGGTCCGCCACCGTGAACCGCACTTGGCGGCTCAGCGTGTCGCCGGGGAGCAGCACGCGCAGGCCGTGGTCGGGCACGCCGTCCATGCGGTTGACCGCGTCCGTCATGTTGCTGGCGGGCTCGACGGCGAAATACGGCTTGCCCGGCGGCGTGTAGACCACGGCGTGGCGGAAGATGTCGTCCGCCGCGATGGTGAGGCGGAGGCCGTGCTCCGGCCGGGTAACCACGGCGCGGCCGGCCCAGGCGGCGTAGCAATTGTCGAGCGGCGGGCCATCGATCACGTGGCCGGGGTCGAAGCTCCAATGGCCCTCCACGGGCAGCCGCGCGTCCGGCAGCGAGTCCTCGCCGGTGTGCCAGACGGAGGTGGCCTGGAACGCGATGGCGGTCTGCGGTGTCCGTGGCTGGTAGGGATGCAGACCGAGGCCGACCGGCTGGGCACGCGAGTCGGTGTTGGTGAAGGTGATGGTGACCGCCAGACTATCCGGATGAAGTGTGTAGAGCAGCCGGGCAGTGTAGCGGTAGGGCCAGTGGCAGCCGGTCCCCGTCACCGTCGGGTCATGCGCCGGGTCGTGCTCCAGGACCAGCTCGGCCTGGTCGGTGGACTGGCTGGCGACGTCCCAGGCGCGCTGCCAGGCGTTGCCGTGGATGGTGTGGGCGTGGTCGCCGAAGTTCATGTCCAGCTGGAAGCTTTCGCCGCCGAAACTGAACCGCCCCCACGCTATCCGGTTGGAAAAAGGGATGAGTGGGAAACACGACAGCAGGCGCGAGTTGGTGCCGGCCAGCGCGTCGTCCGGGGTGGCGCGGAAGATCGCCACGCCACGCCGGGTCCAGCCGCCGACGGCCCCGCCGATCGCCGGGCAGAGCAGCAGCTTCGCGTCACCGGCAACGAGTAGGGTCATGGGCGGGGCCTCCCTTGGTGGGGCAGCGTAGCACGTCGGCGCCGCTTGCCGACCCCGCCGTGCTGGCGGCGCGGCGGGCGATGCTGGCGGCGCCGCATATGGCGTTATTGCGGTCATTCGTGGCCGGGCTGCGAGCGGTGCATGGCCCGGTGCCGGATTTCGATCCGGCCGATGGCGGGGTGGCGGCGCGCACCCTGCTGCTGCTTGAGACGCCCGGGCCGGCGATCTGGCAGACCGGGTTCGTGTCCATGGACAACGCGACGGGCACGTCCGCAAACCTCCGGCGGTTCCTGGCCGAGGCGGGGGTGGACCGAAACGGCCTGGCAATCTGGAACACGGTGCCCTGGGTGATCCACACGGGCGGCCCGAACCGGGCGCCGAAGGCGGGCGAAGGGCGTGCCGGGCTAGCGGCCTTGCCGGGTCTGCTACCGCTGTTGCCGTCGCTGCGCTGCGTGGTGCTGGCCGGTCGGGTGGCCGCTTTAGCCGAACCGGTGGTGCGCGCGAGCGGGTTGGCGGTGGTGCGCGTGCCGCATCCAAGCCCGACCTACGTCTGCACCAGCCCCGATATCCCGCTGCGGATCGTGGCGGGGTTAAGGGAGGCAGGGAAGGTGTAAGCGTCTGTTTGCTCCGACGCCTAATCCGCCTCGCCCTCGCCGGCTGGTTGCAGGTAGCCGAATTGCGGGTGCAGCACCGGACGGCCCACAAGCGGCGCCGCGTCCCGCGCCATGGCACGGGTGAAGGCGCGCAGGATGGGGCTGGGCGCCTTCTCGTCCTCGGTCAGGAACAGGCCGCAGCGCCGGGCGGCGCGGCCGGCGCTGGCGTGGCTGGTCCACACCGCGGCGGGTATGGCAAGCAGCAGGCCCGGCAACAGGCTCAGCGACCAATGCAGCGCGGCACCACCGGCCATCGAGAGCGCGGCCAACCAAACCACGCCAGCGGCCGCGGGCAGGCGCATGCGCAACGCAGCCTCGCCCCAGCGCAGGCCGCGGTCATCCCGCGGCTGCGAGTCCCAGCGCACCGTGCGGCCAAGCAGCATCATGGTGATGAACCGGGTGTAGAACACCAGCAGGATGGGGGCGCTCACCATCGCGGCCACCTGCTCCAGCGCGGCACTGGCCAGCAGCCGCAGCCGGCCGCCGAATGGCGCGGCAGCGTCGTCGCGGGCGAGGGCACCGGCCAGGCTGCACAACTTGGCGCCATACAGCAGGAAGAAGGTCAGAGCGATGAATGCCGTCCGGGCCGGGTTTGGCGTGCCGAGCAGCCGGTCCGCGAAGTGGCCGCCCCACACGCCGTCCAGCGTCGCCAACCCGGCGAACAGCACCAGCAGCGGGCCGGACAGGTAGGTCAGCACGCCGAGCCCAAGATGATAGCGGCCGACCGGACGCAGCCCCGGCATCGGCACCACGCCGAGATGTTGCAGGTTCCCCTGGCACCAGCGGCGCTCGCGTTGCGCGAAATCCACCATGTTGGCGGGCAGCGCCTCGTAGCTCTCGGCCAGCGATGGCAGCAGCCAGACCTGCCAGCCGCCCCGGCGCATCAGCGCGGCCTCCACCACGTCATGGCACAGGATCTCGCCGCCGAACGGCTCGCGGCCGCGCAGCACGGGGAGTTCGCAATGCTCCATAAACGGCGCGATGCGGATGATCGCGTTGTGGCCCCAATAATTGCCATCCTCACCCTGCCAGAAGGCGAGTCCCTCCACCAGCAGCGGCGTGTAGAGCCGCGCGGCGAATTGCTGGATCCGGGCGAACAGCGTCTCCCGCCCGACCGCGTAGGGAACGGTCTGAATCAGCCCGGCGCGCGGGTTGGCGTCCATCAGCCCGATCAGCGTGGCAACCGTGCCGGCGCCCATCAGGCTGTCAGCGTCCAGCACCACCATGTAGTCGTACGAGGCGCACCAATTCGTGCAGAAATCGGCGAGGTTGCCGGCCTTCCGCCGCAGGTTATGGACCCGGCGGCGATAGCGCACCCGGTCTCCGAACAGGCGCTGCAACCGGACGAAGGCGGCCGCCTCCTCCGCCGCGATCGCCGGGTCCTGCGTGTCACTGAGTACGAAGATGTCGGTCCGCTCTGTGCCGCTCTCGACCAGCGCCTGCATCATGGTCTCGGCCGCGGCGAACACGGCGTGCGGATCCTCGTTATAGACGGGGAAGAGCACGGCGGTGCGGCTGGTCCCGTTCGGGCTGGCTGCAACGGGGCAGACCGGCCGGGCCAGGCGCACGAGAGCGCCCAGCACGCCGGGCCAGCCGGTGAGCGCCAGGAACAGCAAGTTGGCAAACAGCAGGACGAGGAGCACCGGCCGCATCGGCCCGGCCTCGCCCACCGTCAGCGCTGCCGCCAGCCAGGTGCCTGCCACGGGCAGCGCCAGCACCGGCCCGGCGAAGCACGCCCGGCGCGCACCGGCCCAGCCCCGGTAGCCCAATGGCTCGGCCGCGCGGGAGATCGGGGCCGTGTCGTGTGGACAATCGGCGACGGGACGGGTCGGCTGATACGTCATCTCGACCTAATGGGGATGGCCCGTGACCGCACGGGCGTCTGGCAGGCGCGTGTTGACACTAACATTATGTCGGGCACATGGCCGGATACCATCGCACGGCAAGCTTGGGAACCGGTGCGCCTCAGGCGGCGGCCCTGCTCAGGTGTCCGGCCAGCGATTCTCCGCAGAACCGTTCGGCCGGGTGGCCTCGACCTTCCTGCTCGGCGAACGCCCGCAGAGCCTGGGCGAGCGGGGCGGCCCCGCCAAACTGGAAGCCGATCTGGCTGGCATAGGCCTGCGCGGCAGCGATCTTGCGGTCCAGCACGTCCCCGATCGGGACGGTGCTCGGCGTGCCCAGCGGCACAGACGGCAGGGCGGCCGCGCCGGGCTGCCGAATCGCGTACGGCGTGTCCCGGTAGAACGCGATCCGGCCAGCGGGGAAGCTGCGCAGCGCCGCCGCGATCACCTGCTGGTGGTCGACGTGGTTGCCTAGGCCCTGTGGCGCCAGCACGAGTTCCGGCTGCAGCTCCGCCGCAAGCGCCATGCTGCGCGACGTCAGTTCGGCTAGAATGGCGTCGTCGGAATGGACGGCGCCGAACAGTGCGGGCGCCGACCCGTAGCCGCGATGAGGCGCCTCCAGCAGGTCCAGCCATCGCACATCGGCGAAGGCGAGGATGCGGGCTGCCTCCCGGTCTTCATCCCGGCGCCGGGCCATGTAGTCGACTTCGGCGGGAATACCCTTGTCGAGCTGGCAGGCCAGTGCAAAGCCGGTGGCCGGCACGACGGACCGGGTGAATGCCGTCACGAGGACCGTCTCCCACCCTGCATCGGCCAGGGTCGCCGCGAAGCCGCCGCAGGAGAAGACGACGTCGTCCAAGTGGGGAGACAGGAATAGGGCGCGCGCCATCAGATTATAACAAGTGTGGTTCTGAACGGAAGCGACACGGAGCCTGCGGTAAATCCAGCGGCCAGTCGCGATCCGGCTTGCTGCCAGCGAGGCTCGCATAGACATCCATGATCTGCCGGCCGACCGCGGACCAGGAATAGACCCGGCGGCACTCTTCCAGGCCGGCAGCAGCCAGCCGGGACCGCACCGCCACGTCGGTCAGCACCGTGCGCAGGGCGGCCGTGAGCGCCGGCACGTCCCCCGGATTGGTCAACAGGCCGTTCTCGCCGTCGCGGATGCAATCCACGACACCCACGGCGCGGCAGGACACGACGGCGAGGCCGCTGGCCATGGCCTCGAGGATCGTGTTCGAGAACCCCTCGGCGTAGGTCGGTGATACGAAGATGTCCGCCTGGCGATACACCTCGGGCACGTCGGCGTAGTCGACATACCCGGTCATCCGGGCATGCCCGCCGAGCCCGAGCTGCCCGATCCGCGCGGCGGTCTCGTCATAGGTGGGGCCAATGCCGGAGACGAGCAGCTTGAACGGCACGGCCTCGGCGGCGAGCGGGGCCAGCGCGTCCAGCATATCCAACACGCCTTTCCGGGCATCGACCCGGCCGTGGTACAGCAGCACCGGGGTCGGGCCCGGTGCGCGGTCACCCGGCGTGAACCGGCCGACATCGACCGCGCCGGGCACGATGGTGAAGCGGGCCGGGTCGGTGCCGAGCCGGTGAGACACCTCCTCCGCGAAGGAGCGGCAGCCGATCAGCACGGCGCCCGCGTGGTCCAGCACGCGCACCATGGCCAGCCGATGCGTCTCGCAACACGACCCGACCCAGTGGCCATCGCCACCCTGGATGGAGACGACGTTGGGCACCCCGGTCTCGCGCGACGCCTCCAGCACGGCCCAGCCGCACGGGTAGCCGTATTGCGCGTGGAAGATGTCGAACGGCTGGCGTGCGTGTTCACGGAGGATGGCCGCCTTCATGGTGGCGATGTCCGTCTCGAAATCGCCGCCGTCTTGCTCGCCGACCTGCTCCAGGCCGATGACCTTGACGCCGGGGACCGGCGGGGGCGGGCCACCGCCATAGACGCGGATGCCGAGCGGGTCCCCGCGATACTGGCTGACCATGGTCACGTCATGCCCGGCGGCGACGAGCTCGCGCAGCAGGTTGAGCGCGTAGACGCTCATGCCGGAGATGGCGGGGAAGAACCGGCGGGAGACGAAACAGATCCTCATTGGCACGATTCAGGTGGCTGGGTATGAATTCTCTTATGCCCAAACTGAACAAAAGCAGCAGGAACGAGCGACGCAAGATAACGGCCACGGCTGTAAATAACGTGGCCGTATCGCTGGTCGTAACAGGACTTATCGTGCCCGCGGTCAGCATGGCCTACCAACTCAGCTATCCGCACGCTAGATATTGGTGGCTGTTCGCGACAAGCTGGCTTGTTGCTGGATTGTCGTTCCACATCATCTCACGGCGTATTCTGGGAGATATAGAGGAGTGACCTGGTTGGAAATCTACGGCCTTGCGGCCCCGATCGCCGCTCTCGTGATCATTGGCGGCGGCGCGTTGTGGTTGTCCAAGCATTGACATCTAAACCTTCGCCATTGCTGCCCGAAGCGCCGTGATTGCACCCGGGATCATCGTATCCGCCCGATGGCTTTCCCGGGACAGCTCGACGCAGATCAGCTTGTCGAAGCTGATCTCCTCCAGCGCCGCCAGCACCGACGTCACATCCATATCCCCGTCGCCGAACGGCAGATGGACGTGTGCGCCGCGTTTCATGTCCTCGATGGTAACCGTGCCCAGAACCCCCGCGAACTCCCGCACTGCCGCCGCCGGGTCACGCTCGCCGGTGACGAGGCAGTGCCCCGTATCCAACGCCAGGCGTAGGCCAGGCACGCCGAGCGCTGTCCAGTCGTCCACCGTCTCCACCAGCATGCCTGGTTCCGGCTCAAGTGCTGCCACCACGCCCATCGCCTCGGCCCGGCGCACGACCTCCTCCACCCCCTCCAGCAGCCAGCCCCGTGCCTGATCCGGCGTCACGCCAGGCTTGGGCACGCCGGCCCAGAAGCTCATCGCCTCCCCGCCGCACTCGGCCACCACCGTCAGAGCACGGGTCAGGAAGTCCAGCCGGCGCGCCCGGCCCGTCTCGTCGGCGCTCAGCAGCGTCGGCTCGTGCTTGGCGCGCGGGTCGAGCAGGAAGCGGGCCCCCGTCTCCACGACAAGCCCGAGGTTCAGTGCGGTCAGCCGGGCCGCGACGTGGCGGGTATTGAGCAGGAAGTCCGGATCGTACGGGTCGAGGTGGTGGATATCGAGCGTGAGGGCCACGCCGTCATACCCGGCCTCGGCAATCAAGGTCAGCGCGTCGTCCAACCGGTGATGGGCGGCGCCATTGGTGTTGAATGCGAAGCGGAGGGTCATGGGCGCCTCTTCTCGAGCGCGATCGGAGCGCTGTGCACCTCCGGCTCACGGTATAGCGGGTAGAGCGGCCCGACGATCCGGTCCACGGCTGCAACGTCCAGCCAGGCCGGACCGCCCAGGCGCTCGGCCGCTCCCGCCGGCAACGGGACGGGGGCGGCACCCGGCGGCGGCGCGCCGATGCCGGCCAGGGGGGAGCCACGCTCCATCAGCTTGCGCACGCCCCGCTCGCCGATGCGGTGGTAGCTCATGGTCTCCACCTCCAGCCCGGGCACGATCGCCTTCACCACGTGCACGTCGCGCGTACCCGGCGGCGAGAAATCGACGAACAGCACCTCCATCCCCGCCTGCGCGAACCGACGCGCCAGCTCGGTGACCAAGGGCGTGCCGGACAGCGGGCCGTCCCAGGTCGGCAGCTCGTCGAACCGCTTGCTGGCCTGGCGGGACAGCACCGTGTCTGCCAGGTAGCCGCGCAGGGTCGCGGCATCCGCCTCGCACCACGCCGTCATCGCCCGCAGCGCCCGACTCTCTTCGCCGTCCAACGAGTGGTAGCCACGGAACCGCTCCACGTAGCCCGGCGGTGCGATCGCCTCGATCTGGGACAGCGGCGCGTGGCTGAACCGCTTGCGCACCCGGGCGGCGGCGAACTCGAACAGCGCCTTGCGCAATGCCTGCTCGCGGTCGACGGAGGCGGCCTCCCCCGCGGCGGTGATCATGATCGGGAACGGGGCCGACGCATCCCGCTCACCGCCGACGCAGTACACGCCCGCTACGCCGAACTCGTCCGAGGCGAACTTGGGAATCACGTCGATGTTCAACGCCGCCAGCCGGGCCAGCAGGGCGCGGGTGCGCGGGTCTGCCGGACCATTACCCAGATCGAGCACGATGCCGCGGTCCATGGCACGGAAGCCGGTGCCGTTGCCGTCGCGCTGCAGCAACTCGCAGATGCCGTGGCCGATGGCGAAATCCAGCGTCGGGCCGGCGCCCAGCCCGTTGGTGATGGGGGTGGTG
>CAXSEG010000008.1:28727-34901 GCA_964235545.1 uncultured Acetobacteraceae bacterium | reverse complement strand
CTCGGCTGCGGGCGTTGGGCCAAACAAGCCAAGCGTCGGCGCTCCGGCAGCGGCAGCAAGATGCATCAGGCCGGAGTCGTTGCCGACATACAGCGCCGCCCGCGCCAGGCACGCCGCCGCCTGCGGCAGGCTGAGTTGCCCTGCAAGGTCGCCCGCCGCCGGGATGCTCGCGAGCAGCGGCGCGGCCAGGCCGAGGTCTTGGAAGGATGACATGGTGATCTTTCGTTTTGCGGACGCGCCATCGCATGGTGTGCTTGGGGGCGTCATGTCGTCGCGATCGACAGGACCGCGGACCGGCGCAAGACACAGGATGGGATGGAAAACTGGCGTTCGGAAACGGCAGGAGCCGAGCATCGAGGTGCGCGACCGGATGTGTAGTGGTGCAGTGCAGCGAAGTCAAGGAGAATGGCGCTATGACCGTTTCCACCCGCCTTCGAGGTAAACCATGGCCTTATCAGATGACTACATAGCCGCACTCGAAAGGCTCGCTGCGGTATTCGCGACGTACCGCGGTCACTCAGGCACCGATGCCGTTCTCGTCGGCGGCGCAGCCGTCGCAATTCTCACAGCCGGGCTTTTCCCATCTGGCGACTTCGACGTGGTCGCAGCCCGTGATGACGACTTCGAAAGGGCAATGCTACAACATGGGTTTCGTCATGAGGACCGCCCTGGCCAGCTCAAGATTGGCTATTACCACCAGGAGCATCCTTGTTTTGGCTTTCAGCAGGTCTCGGGGACGCTCTTCGATGGTCAGGCCGACCGCAAGCGACTGCTGCGGATCACGCTTTCCCGCAACGGAGGTATCGTCTTGCCATCAGTCGAGGACATGATAGCCGACCGGCTCGCCCAACATGCGGTCGCCTCGCCAACGGACGACTCGCGGCTCCGACAAGCCCGATCCTTGTTCGCCTTGTTCGATAGCCTCGACAAAGACTACTTGTTCGAGCGTATCCGGTATGAAGGCGGCGACGCCTCTTTGCTTGATTCCGCTATGTAAGGAGCATCCTCATGGTCACATTGCAGGATTTTCTGGCAGACATCGAACGGCGGAAACTCGAACTCGGGATGGTCGATACGCCTGCTTCCGTCGAGGCGATGCGCAACAAAGGAGGGCAGCGCACCGAGGAGAAGCGCGAACTGCTGCGGCGGGCGGATGCTCGCGCCCTCGCAGCCGGGCGCAGACCGGTCCCATCCTACTATTGAGTCGTTATCGTAATCCGATGGTTTTCGCCATGATGCCTGCATCAACGCAATCGCGCCTCTCGCGTTGGACTACAAGCCTAACTTGAGGCCTGTATTTCTTTGCCGCCTCCGACGGGCAACCGGTAGGCCTCAAGCATCCGGCGCTGAAGATCAACGACCCAGACCTCCGCGATGCGGGCGTGAGCGTAGGTCGGTAGCTTAACCACCCGGTCGTAGCGGCGCGAAGTGCCGGCCACCTCGACCAGCAGCAACACGTCGGCCGGGCCGGGATGCGCCGTCGCATGGAAGTCGGCACGTGGCTTCACAACGGCGAAATCGGGTTGCGGCTCGTTGAAGCGGTCCAGCCGGACAGGGTTCTGAACCGAAACCTGGGCCCGGTCGCCGCACGCTAGGGTCAGCGCCCGAGTCATACACATGACGACGGACGCGTGCCCAACCCCGATCGGCGCCATATCGATGATTCCCCGTCGATCAGTTCGACCCGATCGTCCTCACGGAGGATCTCTGCATCCACCATCCAGTAGTATTCATCAATGTTCAGCTTATGCCGGGTGAACAGGTCGGCCGTGTCGTCCCCTCGCCCGTCCGCCATGGTGCTCCCCTTCGCAACCGGGCACCGATATAACACGATCTCGCGCGGCAAGGACTCACCTCGTTGGACAGCGTCATCCTCGCCGAGGACTTAGCCGGCATGCGGTCCCAAGCCCTCGGCCTCGCCGAGGCGGCGGGTCTGACGCCGCGGCTGGTCGCCATCGCGCCGCGCCAGCCTTGGCGGTGGGTGCCGGCGCGGTTCTGGCCGCAGCCGCTGCGTGCCACCGGGATCACCGCACCACCCGAGCCGCTCGCGATCGGCTGTGCGGGCAAGCCGGCGCCGGTGCTGGCCGCCTTGCGCCGGCTCGGGCGGCTGACGGTGCAGATCCAGCATCCGCGCATGGATCCACGTCTGTTCGACCAAGTCGTGGTGACCCGGCATGACGGGCTCAATGGGCCGAACGTGATCGTCACCCGCACGGCGCTCCACCGCGTGACACCGGCGCGGTTGGCGGCGGCGCGGCTGGAATGGTCCGGACGCCTGGCCTCTCTGCCGCGCCCGCTGGTGGCCGTGTTGGTGGGCGGCAGCAACGGGCGGTTCCGGCTAGAGGCGGCGGAGGGCGCGGCGCTCGCCGGGCAGCTTGCCGCCATGATGCGGGTGGACCGGGTGGGCGTGGCCGTCACCCCCTCCCGCCGCACCGCCCCGCGGGTGGTGGACGCCTTGCGGGCGGCGCTGGAGCCGCTCGGCGGCATGGTGTGGGACGGCACCGGGGAGAACCCCTACTTCGGCATGCTCGCCTGCGCGGACGTGATCGTGGTGACGGCCGACAGCGTGTCCATGGTGTCCGAGGCCGTGGCCACCGCCGTCCCCGTGTTGATCGCCGAGCTGCCCGGCCGCTCCCGCCGGATCGGGGCGTTCCTGGGCGGGCTGCGCGGCGATGGCCGGGTGCGGACCTTCCGTGGGCGCGCCGAGATGTGGCACACCTGCCCGCTGGACGACACGCAGGAAGCCGCCGATACCGTCCGGCGGCGATTAGGGTTCTGATACATCGATGCTCGCGATCCAGACATTCGACGCACGGCAGGGCGGCAACGTGCTCTACAAGGCGGTCGCCCACCCCTTGGCCGCGGAGGCCATCGCGCGCCTCGCCGCCGGGATCGCCGGGCCGCTCGCCGTGTACGACCCGGATGGCGTGGCGGACGCGCTGTTCGCTCTGCACCCCGGGATGCCGGCCCCCGTCGAGCTTTACGTCCATGACACCGAGCAGGTCGGCCAGCGCCGCGCCGGAGGCGTCGCCCTGCCTCTGACCGACCTGCCGCATTCGCGCGCGGGCACGCTGCTGGTGGCCAGTTTCGACGCGGGCAAGCTCGGCCAACGCCTCGCGCCGCTGCTGCCGCCGGGCATGGCGCTGGCTTCGCTGGACGAGACGCGGTTGCCGGCCGCGATGCTGACCAATCCGCGCAAGTATCTGGACACGCTGAACTTCGCGACGAACTACGCCTTCTTCCGGGATGCGGACGGGCTGTCCACCCGGCTGGTCACGGCCAATTACTGGGCGCGCTACGGGGCCAAGTCCGTCCGGCTCTGGCTGCGGCTGTTCGGCGAGGACGGTGCGGTGCTGGCGGAGTGGGAGGAGGCGCTGCCCGGCGGTGTTGGCGGAATCGCGATCGACAGTGCGGACGTGCGCGCCCGGTTCGGCCTGGCGCCGTTCCGCGGCCAGCTGTTCCTGCACGCGATCGGGGTCGCCGGGCACGACGTCATCAAGTATGCGCTGGACACCTACGGCACCGGCGGCGAGCCGAGCCTGTCCTGCACGCACGACGCCAATGCCTGGCCGTCCGACCGCTACGCCGGGCTGCCGGCGCCGCGGGAGGACGAGCGCGTGGTGCTATGGGTGCAGAACAGCCACGCCGCCCCGATCCCCGCCGGCACGCTGGCGCTGGATCGGATGGGAGCCGAGCAGCCGGTGACGCTGGAGCAGGCCGTGCCGCCCTTCGCCAGCGTGGCGCTGGACGTGGCAAGCCTGCTGCCCGGCCTGCGCTGGCCCGCGCAGATCGAGCTGCGGTCCGGCCGGCACGTGGTCCGTCCGCGCTACGAGGTCGTGCAGAACGGCCGCACCCGCATCGCCCACGTGAACGTGGAGCGCGCCGACCTGAAGCCGGACCCGGGCATCCCGGCGCTGAGCAACCTGCTCGGCCGCGGCTACCTGCTGCCGTTCCCCGTGCTGCCCGGCGACCGCTTCTCCACCGTGGTGCAGCCGACGCCGATGGCCGAGACGCAGGCGGACTTGCCGATCCGCCTGGACGTGTTCGCCCCCGACGGCCGGCTGATCAGCGAGCGCTTCCTCGGCCGCCTGCCGCGCAACCACGACCTGGCTTTGGAGCTGGACAGTGAGGGTGGGCACGCCGAGCTGGTCTATGATTTCCGCGAGGGCGGCGGCGCCGATGGCTGGCTGCACTGCCTGGCCCGCTACCAGGACCGCCATAGCGGCCACGCAGCCGAGACTAGCTTCGGCGCCCACATCTTCAATACCCTGATGACCTACAAGGGCGAGCCGCAATCCTACAACGGCCCGCCGCCCGGTCTGAGCACCTCGCTGTTCCTGCGGCTCGGCGAGGGTCCCCAGCGCTCCTTCGCGCACCTGATCTACCCGGCCTCCGCGGCCTGGCACCCGCAATCCGCGACCCAGCTGACGCTGCACGACGCCGAAGGGGAGGTGCTTGCGGAGGAGGCGCTGGCGATCGCCTGCTCCGGCTCCGCGATGGTCTGGCCGCACACCGTGTTCGGCGAGTCGCTGCTGCACCGGGCCGGTGCGCGCGGCTACGTGATGGTGGACGACCGCACCTGCCGGCTGTTTGGCTATCACGGACTGATGGATGAGCGCGGGGGTTTCTCGCTGGACCACATGTTCGGGTTCTGATGCGCGGCTGGTCAGGGTTTGTCCACGTTCCAGAACAGCGGCAGGCCCTTCAGCACGCCGGTCAACTTCTTCGAATAGGCTGTTGGCTGGAAATACTCGCCGATTGGCAAATAGGGCACGTCCCGGAACGCCAGGATTTGCATCTGCTCGCCGATCTTCTTCTGTGACACCGCGTCCGGAGCGGCGAACCAGTCGTCGCGCAACTGCTCTATCTTCTCGTCGGTGGACCAGCCGAACCAGCCGTTCTGGCCGTTGCCGCGCAGCCCGAGATGGGAGGCCGGCGGGTACTCGTCAATGCCGGTGAAGGAGGTGAAGAACACGCTCCAGCCGCCTTTGTCCGGCGCGTTGCGGCTGGACCGGCGCTGCACGACGGAGCCCCAGTCGGTCTCCTGCAGATCCACGTTCATGCCCGCCTTCCGCAGCATGTCCGCACCGACTTCGCCCATCGCGTTGAGCACGGGGAAGTCGGTCGCGACCATCACCACGATCTTCTCGCCCTTGTAGCCAGCCGCCGCGAGGTCCTGCTTGACCTTGGCGTAATCCGGCTTGGCCTTCAGCGCGGCCATGCCGGCGTCGCTTTGCAAGGGCGAGCCGGGTGGGAAATAGCCGACCCCGTCAGCCCACATCGCGTGGTCTGTCCCAGCCACCGCAGTCATGAAGTCCGACTGGTCCACGGCGCCCAGCAGCGCCCGGCGGATTGCCGGGTTGTCAAACGGCGGGAACAGCTGGTTGAACCGCAGCATAGCCGGGTATCCGCTGGGGTCTAGCGTCTCGATCGCGATGCTGCTGTTCTTCTTTAGCAAGGGGAGCAGATCGAAAGTGGGAGACTCCCACCAATCCATCTCCCCATTCTGCAAGGCCGCCAGCGCGGTGGCAGAATCGGGCACCACGGTCCACTCGATGCGGTCGAAATGGGCGATCTTGGGCCCGGCGGTCCAGTCGGGCGTGCCGCTGCCGCGCGGGACGTAGCCTTCGAACTTCTCGTACACTACCTTGGCGCCCGCCACCCGCTCGCCCGCGTTGAAGCGGTACGGGCCACTGCCGACCATCTCCGTCACCTGCGTGTTCGGGTCGGTTTTGGCCAGGCGCTCCGGCATGATCGGCAGCATGTTCACACCGACCTTGCCCAGCGCCGCCGTCAGCAGCGGGAACGGCCGCTTCATGCGGAACAGGATGGTCTTGTCGTCGGGCGCGGTCAGCTCGTCGGTGAAGGCCATCACCGCCTGGCCGAACGCGTCCCGCTTGCCCCAGCGCTGGATGCTCGCCACGCAGTCGCGCGCCAGCACGGGCGTGCCGTCATGGAACTTCAGCCCGTCGCGCAGGGTCAGCCGCCATTCCTTGTCGGTCTGCACGCCGTCGCACATCTGCGGCTGCGGCTGGAACTTGCTGTCGGTGGCGAACAGCGTGTCGAACACAGCCATGCCGTGGTTGCGCGTAACGTAGGCGGTGGTCCACACCGGGTCGAGCACCGCCAGGTCCGATTGCGGGATGAACCGCAGCACCTTGATGCTTGCCGCGC
>CAXSEG010000008.1:0-28717 GCA_964235545.1 uncultured Acetobacteraceae bacterium | reverse complement strand
GCGCGGGAGATGTGCGGCGACGCCAGTCCAAGCCCGGCCGCAAGCGGCCCCGCAGCCGAAGCTTGAAGGAAAGCTCGTCTCTTCAACACCCGCTCCTACGCTTGCCGCATCAAAAGTAAGCAACAAACGTGCCGCCTGAGCGATCATGCCATCACGGCGGCGGCGGGCCCTTCACCACCACCGCCAGCTCCTGCGGGCGCAGGGCCACTGCGAACGCGCGCTGGATGTCGGGCGCGGTGATGGCGAGATAGTGCTGCGCCGCGGTCTGCTGCAGGTCCAGCGGCAGGCCCAAATCGGCGAGGCGCAAGTACACGCCCGCGATGCCCGCCACGCTCGCCCGCTGCATCGGCAGGCGGCGCAGCACCTCGGCCTTCGCGCGGGCCAGATCCGTGTCGCTTACGAGGGACTGCTGCATATCCCGCAAGTTGCGCACCACCAGGTCACGCGCCTTGCCCACGTTCTGCGCGTCCGCGCCGAACGTGACCGAGTACTGCGCCCGGGTGCGGGTCCAGTCGATCGAGCTGCTGACCGAGTAGACGTACCCCGTCCTGATCCGCAAATCCCCATACAGACGGGAGGAGAAGCCGGACCCCAGGATCGTGTTGCCCAGCAGCAGCGGGTAGCGGTCCGGGCTGGTGACCGGTGTTGCGACCGTCTGAGTCATGGTCACGCTGTCCTGCAGGCTGCTCTCGTCGGGCACCTGCACCTGGGACGCCGGGCTGGGCGGGACCGGCGGCAGGTCGATCGCCGGCGTCGGGCCGTTCGCCTGCCAGCCGCCGAACGTCTCGGCCACCACCCGGCGTGCCTCGTCCGGCGTCACGTCTCCCACGACCACGATCGTCGTGAAGTCGGGGCGGTAGGCCGCGGCGTAATAGGCGGTCACGTCCTCCAGCTTCAGGGCGGACACCGTCTCGGGCGTCGGCTGCCGCAGCGTCGGGTCCGCCGGCGGCACGGTGGCGCGGGTAGCGGCCAACTCGGCCAGGTAGTCCGGAGATTGCAGCAGGCCGCCCAGGCTCTGCGCCAGTTGGCCACGCACCACCTCGAACGCGCGCTGCGGAAAGGCGGGGTGCAGTTCGTTCTCGGCCAGCAGCCGCATCCCGGGCTTGAACGCCGCGGTCAGCACCTTGAGCTGAAAGCTGGGGCCGGCGCTGCCGGATGCGGCGATGTCGTCAAGCGCCTTGCGGAACTCCAGCCGGTCACGGCTGGTGGTGCCGTAGCCGAACAACTCGCTGGTGAGCGGGCCGACGCCCTCCTTGCCCGGCGGCACCTCCATGTCCGAGACCTGGCGCACCTGGCCGTAGACGGAGACGGTGTGGCTGACGTGCTCGGGCTGCACGATCAGCCGCAAGCCGTTCGGCAGCACGCTGACATCGGGCGGCGCCCCGGGATCGGGCAGGTTCAGGCTGGCCAGCGCGGTGTTGGCCCAGTCCGGCAGCGTCACCGGGTGGTCCGGCACGGCGGCGAACGACTCGGCGCCGCCGAACCCGGGGCTGGATCCCGGCTCGGTCACGGCGCGGGGCGTCAGGATCGCGGTGATCGCGTGGTCCGGATCCAGCAGGTCGCGCGCCAGGCGGTTGACGTCGGCCGGGGTCACGGCGGCGTAGGCGCGGGCCACGTCGTCGGGCGACTGCTCGTCGGCGAAGCCCAGCGCGTTGGACCAGGTACCAGCCAGGCCGCTGATGCTGTCGGCCGAGAATTCGAGCTGGGCGATCTCCTGCTTCTTGGACGCCTCGACCAGCTCGGCCGGCACGCCGTTCTGCGCGAAGTCGGCCAGCACCTGGCGTATGTCGGCCAGCAGTGGCGCCGGGTCACCCCCCTTGGGGAAAGCGGCGATGGCCAGGCCCATGCCCACGTCGGCCTTGGCGCGGTAGGAGAACTGCGCGAGCAGGGCGCGGCCGGCGGGCACCAGGCCGTAGAATGCGGCGCGGCGGCTGCCCAACACGTCGCCCAGGATGTCCGCGGCGGCGAAATCGGCCGCCCTCTGGCCCGGCATGCGGTAGGCGAGGGTGACGAGGCCGACGGGGAAGTCGGTCGGGAAGCTCAGCGTCTTGGGCTGCACCGGGCCGGTCACGATGGGGGCGTGCACCGGGACCTCGCGGCGCGGGATGGCCCCGAACGCGGCTTGCACCTCTGCCAGTGCCGCCTGGGGCTGCACGTCCCCGGCGATCACCAGAATGGCGTTATTGGGCGCGTACCATCTCTCGTAGAATTGCCGTAGCAGGGCCGCGTCCGTCTTGTCGAAGGACGGGCGGGTGCCCAGCGCGTCGTGCTCATAGGGCGTGCCGGCGAACAGCAGCGCCTGTGCCTGGACCATGTAGGTGTAGAACGGGCTGGACAGGTCGCGGGACACCTCCTGCTCGATGGCGCCGCGCTCCTGCTCCCAATCCGCCTGTTTCAGGCTGAGGCCCGCCATGCGGAGCGCCTCGCTGTGCAGCGCGACGCCGAGGTCGTCCGCAGGGACGGTGTAGGTGTATTTCGTAACCGTCTCGGTCGTGCTGGCGTTGTACACGCCGCCGAGTTGGGCGCCGAGCTCGGCCAATTGGTCGCGGTCCAGCGCCTCGCTGCCACGGAACATCATGTGCTCGAGCGCGTGGGCGGTGCCGGGGAAGCCTGCCGGCGCATCGTTCGACCCGGCGAGGTAGCTGAGCTCCGTCGTCACCACGGGCGCCAGCTTGTCGGGCACGACCACCACGCGCAGACCGTTGGGGAGCGTGGCGCGGAGCACGGCGCCCGGCTGGGCGCCCAACCGGTCAATGGGCTCATCCGCCCGGGACGGGAATGCGGCGGCGACCGCGACGGTGGCTGCGCAAGCAGTGGCAAAGGCGGTCCAGGGGTATTTCACAGTCCCATCCGTCGAACGTTCAGCAGACCGTAGATGGAGTGTGGCGCGGAGGCGAGGAGGGGTGCCGCCGCGGCTTGCGATAGGCTGAGCGGCTAGGACGCCTTCTTCCGCACCTGTCCTCCCGCTTATGGCCGCCTGCTTCGGCGGGTGATATCGAAGCCGTGCCGGGATCAGGCCAAGAGTAAGCAGGGAGTGACGGGGTTGAGCATCTTTGACATGGAGAAAAACCCCGCCAATTACGTCCCGCTCTCGCCGGTGTCGTTCCTGGCCCGGGCCGCCGCGGTGCATCCGAACCGGCTGGCCGTGGTGCACGGCGCCCACCGCGCCACTTGGCGCCAAACGGACGAGCGCTGCCGGCGCCTGGCCTCCGCCCTGCAGCGCCGCGGCATCGGCCGGGGCGACGTGGTGGCCGTAATGGCGCCAAACACGCCGCCCACGCTGGAGGCGCATTTCGCCGTGCCGATGCTGGGGGCCGTGCTGAACGCGCTCAACGTGCGGCTGGACGCGGAAACCATCGCCTACATCCTCGGCCACGGCGAGGCGAAGCTGTTGATCACCGACCGCGAGTTCTCCGCCACCACCGCCGCCGCCTTGGCGCTGCTGCCGCCGGCCAGCCGCCCGGTGGTGATCGACATCGACGACGCGCTCGCCCCGCCGGGCGCGCTGCTGGGCGAGGCGGAGTACGAAGCGTTCCTAGCCAGCGGAGACCCGGCCTTTCCCACCGCGCTGCCGCCGGACGAGTGGGACGCGATCGCGCTCAACTACACCTCCGGCACCACGGGGCGGCCGAAGGGCGTGGTGTACCATCATCGCGGCGCCTACCTGAACGCGCTCGGCAACGTCGTCACCTGGGCGATGCCGCACCAACCGGTCTACCTGTGGACGCTGCCGATGTTTCACTGCAACGGCTGGTGCTTCCCCTGGACGGTCACCGCGCAGGCCGGCACGCATGTCTGCCTGCGCCGGGTCGAGGCGGCGGCGATCCTGCACGCGCTGGACACCGAGGGTGTCACCCATCTGTGCGGCGCCCCGATCGTCATGGGCCTGATCCTGAACGCACCCGGCGTGCAGCCCCGCCCCTCCCCGGTGCAGATGATGACCGCCGGCGCCGCCCCGCCCGCCACGGTGATCGAGGGGATGGAACGGCTGAACATCCGCGTCACCCACGTCTACGGGCTGACGGAATGCTACGGCCCCGTGACGGTGTGCGAGTGGCACGAGGCGTGGGACTCGCTGCCGGCGGCCGAGCGGGCGACGCTAAAGGCCCGGCAAGGCGTAACCTACGTGGTGCAGGAGGCGCTCACCGTGGCCGACCCGGCGACGCTGGAGGCCAAGCCGCGGGATGGCGCGGCGATGGGCGAGCTGCTGATGCGCGGCAACGTCATGATGAAGGGCTACCTGAAGGACCCGGCGGCGACGGCGGCGGCGTTCGCAGGCGGCTGGTTCCACACCGGGGACCTCGGCGTCTGGCATCCGGACGGCTATGCCGAGATCCGCGACCGCGCGAAGGACATCATCATCAGCGGCGGCGAGAACATCTCCACCATCGAGGTGGAGAGCGTGCTCTACCGCCACCCGGCGGTGTTGGAGGCGGCGGTGGTCGCCCGGCCGGACGCGAAATGGGGCGAGACACCCTGCGCCTTCGTGATGCTGCGGCCCGGTGCCCTGGCCAGCGAGGCGGACATCATCACTTTCTGCCGCGAGCACATCGCCCACTTCAAGGCACCGCGGACGGTGGTGTTCGGGCCGCTGCCGAAGACGTCCACCGGGAAGATGCAGAAGTTCCAGCTCCGCGAGAGGGCCCGCGCCCTCGGCGCATGACCGAAGGCGCAGATGCCGGGGAACGATGGCCAAGGGGCGGGCGTTCAGAGCACCATGATCCGTGTCTTGATCGTTCTCGGCTTGCTCGTTCTCGCGTCCTGTGCTGCCGAAACCGGCCCGCCCGGCCAACCCTCACCGGACAGCACGATCAATCCTGTGAGCGGTACCTCGTCAAAGGGCGGCCGGTAACAAAGGAAGAGACGCCAGCTCGGGCTACCGCAGCTTGTCCAGCAGCCACTTCACTGCGTTGGCCTGCAGCCGGCCGATATCGCCCCCGGCCACGCCTTCATAGGCGTGCTTGCCGGTGTAAGGCACCAGTTCGGTCGTGACGTTGTGGGCCTTCAACGTATCCGCCAGCTGCCGAGACTGGTCGAACGGCACGACCTGGTCCTGCTCGCCGTGGATGATGTATACCGGCGCGCTGTGCGCCCCCACCGAGGGCAGCGGCGACGCCGTTAGCAGGTCCGTCCCGCTGACCGAAGGCGTGCCGAACATGGCTTCGATCGATCCGGTGCCGTACAGGCCCATGCCAGGCAGGTCCATCGGCCCGAACTGGTCCACCACCGCCGTCACGTCCGGCTTCTGGTTGGCGAACAGGGCTGCCATGTCGCCGTCGACGATCCGGGGCAGCACGCCCAGGAACACGGCCAATTGGGCGCCGGCGGAGTCGCCGATCGCACCCAGCCGCCGCGGATCGATACCGAAATCGGCCGCGTGGGCGCGCAGGAAGCGGACGGCGAGTTGCGCGTCCACCAGCTGGGCCGGCCAGCGTGTCTCAGGGCGGTTCTTGTCGGCCAGGCGGTAGTCGATGTTGAACACCACGGCGCCCTGGGCCGCGACCATCTTGGCCAGGTCCGAATCGAACTGGCGCGACCCCTCGACCCAGCCGCCGCCATGGATCACCACCACGGCCGGCTTGCGCCCGCGCAGCTCGGTGGGGATGTAGAGGTCCCCCTGCTCCATCGGGAGGGGGCCGTAGGGCAGGTTGGCCCGGGTCTCGACCGCCGGCTGGGCGCGGACGCCGGGGGCCAGGCCACACAGGACCAGCAGACCGAGTGCTGCGAATTGCGGCCAAGGCCGCAGACCGATATATCCCCGGCGCACGCTGTCTTTACACACTGGACCTGCCATGCGCTTCACAGTGGACCGTCTCGACCACATCGTCATCAATTGCAAGGACGTCGAGATTACCGCGTCCTGGTACCAGCGCGTGCTCGGCATGGAGCGTGAGGATTTCGGCGACCACCGCACCGCGCTGAAGTTCGGCGGGCAGAAGATCAACCTGCGGCCGGCTGAGACCGACACGCACAAATGGATCACCGGGGCGAACGCCAAGCCCGGCGCGGTCGATGCGTGCTTCATCACCGCGGTAGGGCCGTCGGACGTGGTCCACCACCTGCACGATTGCGGGATTGCGATCGAGACTGGGCCGGTCAGCAAGATCGGCGCCCTCGGCCCGATCCAGTCGGTCTACTGCCGCGATCCGGACGGCAACCTGATCGAGATCGCGTCCTATCTCGGGCACTGACGGCGACCCGTTCGGCTTCGACCTGCCGCCGGGGCTGATCGCGCAGACGCCCGCGCGCCCGCGTGAGGCGGCGCGGCTGCTGACGGTGGGGGCGGGGCTGGCGGACCATGTGGTCGCCGATCTGCCGCGCCTCCTGGCACCGGGCGATCTGCTGGTGGCCAACGACACGCGAGTGATCCCGGCGCAGCTTTCCGCGCATCGCGGTGCGGCCCGAATCGGATTGACGCTGGACCGGCCGCTCCCGGATGGCAGCTGGCACGCCTTGGCCCGCAACGCGCGCCGGGTCGCGCCGGGGGACGTGCTGTCGCTGGACGGCACGGAGATGCGCGCCGCTGTGGTCATGCGTGAGGAGGGCAGCGTGACGCTGCGCTTCGACAAGGAGGGCGACGCATTCGCCGCGGCCTT
The DNA here is from genome assembly GCA_964235545.1 of uncultured Acetobacteraceae bacterium. Classification (GTDB taxonomy): domain Bacteria; phylum Pseudomonadota; class Alphaproteobacteria; order Acetobacterales; family Acetobacteraceae; genus LMUY01. The sequence goes on along the minus strand of CAXSEG010000008.1, from coordinate 22,121 downwards.
GCGGGAGGCGGGTGCGCTGGCCCTGCCGCCCTACATCACGCGCCCGTCCGGCCCGACGATGCTCGACGCCGCCGACTACCAGACCGTGTTCGCCCGCGACGAAGGCGCCGTCGCGGCACCTACCGGCGGGCTGCACTTCACGCCCGCCTTGCTCGCGGCGTTGGCCGTTTCGGGGGTGCGGCACGCGACCATCACGCTACATGTGGGCGCCGGCACCTTCCTGCCCGTCCGCGGCGACCCGGCGGAGCACCGCATGCATCCCGAGCGCGGTGAGGTCACCGAGGCGGCCGCTTCGGCGATCCGGGCGGCGGACCGGGTGGTGGCGGTGGGGACCACCACGCTGCGGCTGCTCGAATCCGCGGCGACGGAGGATGGCGTGCAGCCGTTCCAGGGCGACACGTCGCTGTTCATCCGCCCCGGCTTCCGCTTCCGTGCGGTCCACCGGCTGATGACCAACTTCCACCTGCCGCACTCGACGCTGTTCATGCTGGTCTGCGCCTTCGCCGGCACGGATCGCATGCGTGCCGCCTACGCGCACGCCATCGCGCGGCGCTACCGGTTCTACTCCTACGGCGATTCCAGCCTCCTGTCCCCGGGCCCATGACCCTTTCCTGGACGTCGGCCGCGACCGACGGCTCCGCCCGCGTCGGCACGATGCACACCGCGCATGGCGACGTAGCCACCCCCGTGTTCATGCCCGTCGGCACCGCGGGGACCGTGAAGGCGATGACCGCGGACGCCGTGCGGACCACCGGCGCCCGGCTGGTGCTGGGCAACACCTACCACCTCATGCTCCGCCCGGGTGCGGAGCGGGTGGAAGCGCTGGGCGGGCTGCACCGGTTCATGGACTGGCCCGGCCCGATCCTGACCGATTCCGGCGGCTTCCAGGTCATGTCCCTGGCTGGCCTGCGCACCATGGACGAGGGCGGTGTCACCTTCCGCTCCCATTTGGACGGCACGGCGCATCGGCTGACCCCCGAGAGTTCGACGCTGATCCAGGACCAGTTGGACGCCACCATCACCATGGCGTTCGACGAGTGCACCCGCTTCCCGGCCACGGCGGAGCAGGCGCGGACCTCGATGGAGCTGTCGATGCGTTGGGCCGCCCGGTCCCGCGCGGCGTTCCGCGCCCGGCCGGGCTACGGCCAGTTCGGCATCGTGCAGGGCGGCGTGTTCGCGGACCTGCGCACCCGGTCCGTCGCGGCGCTGACCCCGCTGGGCTTCGAGGGCCTGGCGATCGGCGGCCTGGCGGTTGGCGAGGGCCAGGCGGCGATGTTCGCGGTGCTGGAAGCCACTGTCCCGCAACTTCCGGCGGACCGGCCGCGCTACCTCATGGGGGTCGGCACACCGGATGACCTGCTGGGGGCGGTGGCACGCGGGGTGGACATGTTCGACTGCGTGATGCCCACCCGCGCCGGCCGCACCGCCCGCGCCTACACCAGCGGCGGCGTGCTCAACCTGCGCAACGCCCGCCACGCCGCCGACGGGGGCCCGCTCGACCCCGCGTGCCGTTGCCTGGCCTGCACCCGGCATAGCCGCGCCTACCTGCACCATCTGTTCCGCGCCGGCGAGATGCTCGGGCCGATGCTGCTGACCGGGCATAACCTGACCTACTACGCGGACCTGATGGCCGGCATGCGCGCGGCGATCACGGTGGGGCAACTAGCCGCGTTCTCCGGTACCGTCCGGGCGGGATGGGACCTTGGCCGGCCTGGACAGCACGCGCCGCCATGCTCACTTCCGCCAGCATGACCGACCCTTCCTACGCCAGCCTTGCGCAACTCGGCCACGCAACTGCCCTGCCCGCCTCCCCCGCGGGCGCCACGCTCGAGCGGGTGCCGAGCCCGCATCGCGGCGCCAACTACGTCGTCCGGTTCACCGCGCCGGAGTTCACTTCGCTCTGCCCGCTGACCGGACAGCCGGACTTCGCCCACATCGTGCTCGACTACATCCCCGTCGAATGGCTGGTGGAAAGCAAGTCGCTCAAGCTGTTCCTTGGTAGCTTCCGCAACCACGGCGCCTTCCACGAAGCGTGCACGATGGAGATTGCGGACCGGATGATGCAGCTGCTCACCCCAAAATGGTTGCGCATCGGCGCCTATTGGTATCCGCGCGGCGGCATCCCGATCGACGTGTTCTGGCAGACGGGCGCACCGCCCGAAGGCGCCTGGGTGCCGGACCAAGGCGTGCCGCCGTACCGTGGCCGGGGCTGAAACGGCGATCCGGGCCAAGGCACTCGCCCTCGGCTTCGACGCCGTGGGGTTCGCCCCCGCATCCCTGGGGCCGGAGGCAAGCGAGCGGCTGGGTGCCTTCATCGCCGCCGGCCAGCACGGCGATATGGGCTGGATGGCGGAACGCACCGACCAGCGCAGCCACCCGCGGGCGCTATGGGCGGAGGCGCGCAGCGTGGTCGCTCTGGGCGTGTCCTACGCCCCCGAGGGCGATCCGCTCGCCACCACGAGCCGGCCCGATTGCGGCAATGTCTCTGTCTATGCACGCAACCGGGATTATCACGACCTGGTTAAGGGAATGTTAAAGCACCTGGCGCAATACATCGCCAGCCGGTTCGGCCCGGCCGTAAAGGTGTTCGTGGACACGGCCCCGGTGATGGAGAAGCCCCTGGCCCAGGCGGCCGGGCTCGGGTGGCAAGGCAAGCACACCAACCTGGTGTCGCGCAGCGCCGGGTCGTGGCTGTTCCTGGGCGAGATCTACACCACGCTCGATCTGCTGCCCGATCCGCCGCATGCCGACCGCTGCGGGACGTGCGACCGCTGCCAGGTGGCTTGCCCGACAGCGGCGTTCCCGGCGCCATACCGGCTCGATGCCACGCGCTGCATCTCCTATCTCACGATCGAGCATCGCGGCCCGGTGCCGGAGGCATTGCGCCCGCTGATCGGCAACCGGATCTATGGCTGTGACGACTGCCTCGCCGTATGCCCGTGGAACCGCTTCGCCCAGGCGTCCCGCCACGCCAAGCTGCAGGCGCGGCCGGAGCTGACGGCGCCGCATCTGGCCGATCTCGCTGCGCTGGACGAGGCCGGGTTCCGCGCCCTGTTCAGCGGCTCGCCGATCAAGCGCATCGGCCGCGACCGGTTCGCGCGCAACGTCGCCATCGCGATCGGCAACTCCGCCGACCAGGCGCTTGCCCCCTCGGCGGCGCAGCTGGCGCGTGACCCCGACCCGGTGGTGGCCGACGCCGGCACCTGGGCCCTGTCCCGCCTGGCGTGACGCTGGAGAAGCGTAGCGTGACGCTGGCCGGCCACCGCACGTCCGTGGCGCTGGAACCCGAATTCTGGACGGCGCTGGAGGCGTTGGCCGCCCGGGCGGGGCAGACCCTGGCCGGCCTGGTGGCCGCGGTGGACGCCGCGCGCGAGCCTGGCCGGCCGCTCGCGTCGGCGTTGCGGGTCTTTGCGTTGTCGTCCCGCTGTTAACGTTTCCGAAAGGGTGTCCGCCCATCCTGGTACCAGGCCACAAACGGCCGGTAACAGGAGCAAAACAGCATGCAAGCGATCCAGACTGCCAAGCCCACCCAGGTCAGCCCGCTCGTGCTCGCGGACCGGCTGATCACCCTCGCCCAGGACGCCGACCGCGCCGGCTACGCCCGCTCCGCCAGCCACCTGCTCGGCCTCGCCTACGCCGTGTTCGACGAGGAGCCGCTACGCGCGAATTGAGGCGAGGCACCTCGATCGTCACACCCCATCCAACCCCGCGACCGCCCGCAACGCATCCGCGATCCCCGGCGCCGCTGCCAGGATCGGCGCGCCCTGCGTCGGCCCGGGGCCGTCCATGAAGCCACTCACCACTGCTCCGGCCTCCGCCAGCACGGCGAGCGCTGCGGCGACGTCCCATAAATTGATGTGCATCTCCACATATGCGTCGAGATGCCCGGCCGCCACCTCCGCCAGGCCAAGCGCGCCCGAGCCGCCCGATCGCATCATCGCACCGGCCCCCATCACCCGGCTGCAGAGTGCGAGGTAGTCGGGCGTCAGCCGGCGCGAGGACCAGCCGCATTCCACGATCGCGCGGGACAGGGACGTCGTGCCCGCCGCCCGGATCGGCGCGCCGTTAAGGGTCGCGCCCTGCGCGGCACACGCAGCGTAGGTGACGCCCAAGCGTGGCGCCGCCAGCACACCCAGCAGCGGCCTGCGATCCTCGACTAGGCCAAGCGACACGGTCCACCGCGTGCCGCCATGCGCGAAGTTGCTGGTGCCGTCGATTGGGTCCACCACCCAGCGGGGTGCCCCGGACCGGGCGGCGCCGCCCTCCTCGCCCTGGAAACCGTCGTTCGGAAAGGCGGCGAGCATCGCCTCGGACAAGTAGCGTTCCACGGCGCCGTCCGCCTCGGTCAGCCAGTCCTGCGCACCCTTCAGGGTGCCGGCGCCGATACCGGGCGGCGGCTGCATCGACACCGCCAGCGCCGCTGCCTTCGCACACGCCTCTCGTGCGACGTCGAAGCGGCGCTGGAGCGCGCTCACGGCTGGCCGCTGCCGCCCGCGGCGCCATACACCTGGCCGGTGGCGAAACTGGCGTCGCTCGCAGCGAGCTGGACGTAGATCGAGCCCAGCTCCGCCGGCTGCCCCGGGCGGCCCAGCGGGGTCATGCCGCCAAACTTCTCCAGCTTCGCCGGCGAGGCGCCGCCGCTCACCTGCAGCGGCGTCCAGATCGGGCCGGGTGCCACGCCGTTTACACGGATGCCCTTCGGGCCGAGCTGCTTGGCGAGCGACTTCACAAAATTCATCGTCGCCGCCTTGGTCTGCGCATAGTCGTACAGGTCGGGCGTCGGGTCGTACGCCTGCTCGGACGTGCTGGCGATGATGGCGGAGCCCGGCGGCATGTGCGGCAGCGCCGCCTTGATGATCCAGAACGGCGCGTAGATGTTGGTCTTCATCGTCCAGTCGAACTGCTCGGTGGAGATGTCCAGGATGGAGTCGTGCGCCTGCTGCCGCCCGGCGTTGCTGACCAGGATGTCCAGCCCGCCCAGGCCACGCACCGCCTGGTCCACCAGGCTCGTGCAGAACGCCTCCTCCCGCAGGTCCCCTGGGATGGCGAGCGCGTTGCGGCCGGCCTCCTTCATCAGCGCGATCACCTCGCGGGCATCCGGCTCCTCGTCCGGCAGGTAGTTGATCGCGACGTCCGCCCCCTCCCGCGCGAAGGCGATGGCGGCAGCGCGGCCCATGCCGGAATCGCCGCCGGTGATCAGCGCCTTGCGGCCCGTCAGCCGGCCGGAGCCCCTGTAGCTGGTTTCGCCGTGGTCCGGCCGTGGGTCCATTTGGCTCGCCAGGCCTGGCCAGGGCTGCGACTGCCGCTTGAACGGCGGGCGTGGATATTTAGTGACGGGGTTGGACATCGGCTGCCCGGTCACCTGGGCGGTCACCGGCGTGGCCGGCGCCTGTGCCAAAGCCGGCGCGGCAGCCGCGGCGACCGCCAGGCCGATCCCCGCACCACTCACGATGCGGCGGCGGGACAGGCTGTTCTCGTTCGTATCCACGTGCGTCTCCATACGGAAGTCGGGGGACGAACGGGATCGCCGTCGCTTCGTTGCACGCAGCCGGACACTGACGCTCCCCAGACGAACCGGAATCCGCGGGTACCAGGCTCGTGGCCGGGATGCCGCTCAGCGTGATGCTGTCCCGGGCATCGAGGATGATCACGCTGCCGCCGGCCGTCTGCGACGTATCTGCCTGGACCGCAGCGAGCGTCGGGAACTGGCTCTGGCTGCGGTCCAGCACGTCCTTCGCCGGGTCGAACCCAACGATCGTGTTCTGGCCGAAGCTGCCGGGGGTCGAACCCGACATCGTAGTTGCCCAGGTCGGTCATGCCGCCGTCGAGCGAGAAATAGGCGGAGGTCCCGCCGCTGCCGAGATAGTGGTTGCCGGGACTGGTATAGGAAAACAGGCCGAGGTCGCCCCCGAATACAACAAGCCCAGGGCGTGACCCTCCTCGACGATCGCGGCGCCGACCAGCACGCTTCCGGTGAAATCCGAGGGAAACCCCACCTGACCGTCGATGGCCGCCGCAGTGGCGGGTGGTGCGCCGAATGCCTTTGCCAGGGCCGTCGAGATGGCGAAATTCGCATAGCCGCCGAGCGACGCCGTGTTCGGCAACTGGCTCACCGCTGCGGCACCCACCGCCGAAGTCTCATTCGACGTCAGCGCGGCTTTCAGCGCCGGGTAAGAAGCCTCGACGTCGGACTCGATGCCGCCCAGGCTGATCCCGCCAGGCAGCGTTTCATAGCTTGCGGTGTTCAGGCCATACTCGCCGTAGCCGAACTCGATGTTGACGGTGATCGGCTCGAAAATCGCCGCATCCAGGATGTTGGCGCCGGCCTGCACGCCATCCGGAAGCTCTGTGGCGCCGCTAGCGCATTCTGGTCCCACTGAAGGTTGATGGTCAGCACGTGCCGTCCTCGCAAATCCCAACTCGTACGCGTATCGTCCGCGACGCAGCTCACGACTGTATGATCTGAAGTGGGGCGTCTATGTCTGCATGGGATGGTCACGCGGTCGATTGCGGCCTTGCTGCTTGCAGCCTGGTCTGTCCCGACCGAGGCTTGCCGGGTCGCCGGCCGTGATTGCGGGACTGACGCCACGTCCGATGATCGCTCCCGGGATTGGCCGGGCGTGAGCGACTTCGCCCTCCGGCTGCGGGACAGGACGAGCGACGCCCACCACCGGATGGAGCAGGCGCTGGCCTTGCTGGACGGGGCGCTGTCCGAGGCACGGTTCCGCCGCGTGCTGGAGCGGTTCAGGGGGTTCCACGTGGCGTGGGAACCGGCACTGCACGGGCGGGAGGATCTGCGCGCCGTGGCAGGGGGGCGCAGGCGGCTGGCGTTGCTGGACGAGGATCTCCGCCGCTTGGGCCTCACGCCCCGCCAGATCGGCGGCTTGCCGATTTGCACGGCGGCGTCGGCGTTGTGCGGGACACGGGCGGCGGCGTTGGGATCGCTCTACGTAATGGAAGGGTCGACGCTGGGGGGCCAGGTGATCGCGCGGGCGCTGACCGGGGAGACCTGGGTGCCCGCGGGCGGGCTGAGTTACTTCACGCCGTACGGCGACCAGACTGGGCGGATGTGGCGGGCGCTCAAGACACATCTGCAAGCCGTGGCTGATACCGACGCAGATGGCGGTGAGGCGGTCGTCGCAGGGGCGGTGGACACGTTCGGCCTGCTCCACCGCTGGCTGGCCAGCCCGGCGGTGAAGCAGACCGGCGGGTAAGGCTGCGCCAAAGCGCCCCCGCGAAGCCCCGGTCCGGTCCCGTGTCCGCCGTCAGACGATCTTCACCGCCGCTTGCAGGGCCGTGGGCGCAAGATTGCCGAAGGTGACCTGGGACCCGTCGCTCAGCTGCAACACGGAGCCGGATGGGTTGCCCACGGCGGCAGCGACCTTGAAGCTGGCATAGCCGTGGATGTCCACGGCGTCGCCGGTGGCGAAGTTGCTGACCAGGACGTTTCCCGTGGCGTTGGCCTTGTTCTGCACGAATTCGAACGTGTTGGTGGCCTGCATGTTGCCGTTCAGCGTCACGTTGCCGGATGACGTGTCGACGTAGAACACTTCCGGCCCGGCCCCGGACGCGACCGACGTGGCACCATAGCCGGCGAGCACGACTGTGCTATTCGCGGCCCCGGTGATGCTGTCAACCGAGCCGGTCGCCGACCCGTTGATGAAGTTGAGCGTGGCACTGCCGGTGAGCAGCACGTTGTCGATCCCCGAAGCACCAGCCGTGACCGTGCTCGGGCCACCGACCAGCACCGCCTCGCTGCCATTGCTGGTGAGGCTGTTCGACGTGCCGTTCAAGAACACGATGTCCTGACCGCCGAGGCCGGTGCTGAAGTTGCTCGCCCCGGCCAGGCCGAGCAGCACGTTGCCGCCGGCGCCGGTCGCCGCGAGCAAGGCCCCCGAGGGATTGTTGTTAACGATGGAGCTGTTGGAATTGTCGGCAGCGACCACCGTCGAGACGGCCGTCCCGCCGGTGATGTAGACCCCGCCCTGCCCGCCCAGCGCCACTATGGCAGCCGGGACCGAACTCATGCCCGTCAACAGGCTCCCCGCCGTGGCGAGGTCGAGCGTGAGGACCGAAGTCAACGGGCCACCGGCACCCGTGACCACCTGGCCGGCAAACGATTCCACCGTCAGTTGGTTCGTCAACGAGGCGAAGGCCGCCCCGAGGGCCTGTTGCGCGAACGCCGTCTGGATAGACGTCGATGTTGGGAAGAGGGCGGTTGTGCCGGTGGACCCGGACACTGTTACGGCTGGCATGTCATGCTACTTTCATCAGAGGCTTGGGAAGGATTGGCCTCACGCCGCCAGCGCATCCGGACGAAGGGCCGGTGCGATTGCCGCGAGCCGGTCGATACGTAGCCGGATGGTTTCCAGGACGTAGCCGCTCTCGACGTACGCGGCGCAGTATTCGGCTGGCTTGGTGGGGGCTCCGGGATAGAGCGTTTCGTAGCTGGCGGCGTTATGGAACGATCCCCGGTTGTCGTCCTCCAGGTAGGTCTCCGAAGGCGCGCCCTCAGCCCAGATGACGTCATGGCTGTCGAGTTCGAGGTGGACGTAGTCCACCTGGCGCAGCCCCGTTTCGACGACGATGCTCGTGCCGTTCACCAGTGCCTGGGCTGGGATCAGCACCCCATCCAGCAGCATGGCATGGGCTGGAGAGATCAGGAGGTCCCGCTTCGGCTGGAACGGCGCCAAGGCGCCCGCCGTGATGCGCACGGGGCGGACCCCGGGGTTGCCGGCCAGGAAGCGCCCGGCATAGGACCGAGTCCCGATCCAGCGCAAGGCACGGCTGCTGCCGGAAAGGGTGAGAAGCCGGTCACCGATCACCAGGTCCTCCACCGCGCGCTCGCCCTGATCTGTCAGCACCCGCGTCCCGCGGACGTAGCACGCCGGGATGCCGCCAACGGCGTTCGTGTTCAGCACCAGGGACGTGCTGCCACCCACGTCGAGGAGGTGGAAGTAGCCACCGGCGAACGCATTGTCGGCCGCCAGCGGCACGATTGCGGTCGCCCCGTCGGCAGTCGTTAGGGTGAGGGCGCCGGATGCATAACTGCCGCCGGTGAAAACGACCCCGTCGAAGACGATTTTGCTGGACGTGCCGAAATTCGTGATCTGCTCACCGATGTTCAGACTCAAAGCGCTGTTCGCCACCTCAAGCACGCCGCTACCCATGCCGAAGTCGATCTGCGGCAGCGCGGCGACGGTGATACCGGCGCCGAGCTTGAGCGTACTGCCGTCGCCGATCTGAAAGGTGCTGAGCGCCGTGATCCCGGTCAGTGCGTCGACGGTGGCGGTGGCACCTCCTGTCACGGCCAAGGTCTCGATGACGGCCGCAGCAGTGATGTTGGTGAAGTCAACCACGGTCGCCGCGCCCGTCACCGTGAGCGTACCCGCCGCGGTCGCCGTGATCGAGGTGCTGCCGGTTCCGCTGATCGTGCCATCCCCAGCCAGGACATAGGCTCCCGCTACCAGGGGATCGAGAAGCAAGCCGCCAGATGTCAATAATGCCATGTTCTGGTTCCCCTAAGGACGACATGGACATTACTGGAACGGCTTAGGTGCGCCCGATCTTTAGCGGCCTAGGTGGATCGGCCACCCGGCTTAGGCTGGCCCGGCGTCCGCCAGTCGAGGCCACGGCCTTACCTCTGTCAGGTTGCTGGCCGGGAAGGCTCGGCCCGGCCCCGGGGGAGACAAAGCATGCCAGCATAGAAACTGACAATTGACTAACTAATCATGACAGTAAGCAACGACAAAGATCAGCCTTACGAGAATTCGGCATGCTATCTTCAACTCATGATATCTCCTCCCCCTCAATCCAACCCGAGTGACACGCCATGCGCATCGTAGTGGCCGACCCGGCTAGCCTGGTGAGAAGCGGTTGCAGGCATATGCTGTGCAACGATTTGCCAGGGTGCGAAGTTTTGGAAGCAACGAGCTTGCCCGAGGTGATGATGACCCTTCGATCGGCCGTTCCCGATGCCTTGATCATCGATCCCGGCATCGCCGGCTGCGATGGTGCAATGTCGATCCATCAGCTTCGCCGGGAGAACCCGGCGATGCCGATCATCGTGCTGGCCAATGAATCGGTTCCGGTGGTGGTCACCACCTATCTCAAGGCCGGCGCGAACGCCTACATCCAGAAAGCCTTGCCAAACGACGTGGCACTGCACACCATCCGTGCCGTGCTGGCCGGAGCGAGCCACGTCGCCGTCACTATCCATGAACCCAAGGTGGAACTGCCGCTGCCGCACGGGCCGCCGAACGTCGCCATGCCGCGTCTGACGCTGCGCCAAGGCGAAGTGCTTCGGCTGCTCGAGGAAGGGCGGTCGACGAAGGAGATCGCCCGGTCGCTGACCCTGGGTGTCGGGACCGTGAAGGTTCACCTGGCCGCCGTCTACCGCCAGCTGGGTGCGCGCGGCCGCCTCGAAGCCATCGTGCGGTCACGCACGATCAAGGCATCAACGGATGCCGTTCATCACTGAGCTCGCCGTCCGGATCCGCTCAGGCGATCGGATGATACATGGCGAGCGGACACGCCGCCGGGCTAGATCCAAGCCCGATGTTTCAACGCCGATGCCGTGACCAGGGCCGGGCTCTCGAGCAAGGCCTTGATGCGGCGGATGAGGTCCTGGCGCTGGAACGGCTTGCGCAGGATCTCGACGCCCGCCGGCAGCTGTTCCAGTCCATCCACACCGGCATAGCCCGTGATGATCAGGGCGGGCAGTTCGGGGTTCAGCTTGCGGGCCTGCATGACGAGGTTGGCCCCGTCCATACCGGCCATGGCGTAATCGGTGATCAAGGCGTCGACACTTGGGTCCCGCCGCAACGCGTCGAGCGCCTCGTCGCCGCTCGAAGCGAAAACCACTTCGAACCCGGCCTTCTGCAGGATGGTGGAGGTGATCCGGCCGACATCGGCATCGTCGTCAACGATAATGACGCGTCCGACACCCGAGAGCGGGGTGGTGTCGATAGTCTTTGGAACCAGCACCGGGTAGGTCGCGAGCGGAAGCAGGATCTCGATACGGGTGCCCAGCAGGGGGACGCTTCTGACGCGCAACTCGCCCCCGCTTTGTCGCGCGAAGCTTTGCACCATCGACAGGCCGAGGCCCGAGCCCTTCGCCCCCTTGGTCGTGTAGAACGGCTCGCACGCGTGCAGCAGCACGTCCGCGTTCATCCCTGATCCGGTATCGGTCAGCGACAAGGCGACGCGGCCAGACACTCTTTGGGCCTCGATGGTCACCTTGCCTCCCTCCGGCATGGCGTCGCGGGCGTTGATCGCCAGGTTGAGCAATGCGGAGTCGAGATGGGCAGGATCGACCAGCACGTCGGGGAGGTCCGGGGCCACGATCAGCTCGACGGTGATGGTGTGGCCGAGCGTGCGGGCGAGCGTGCCGAGCAGTGCCTCAAGGAACGGCCTCATTCGCAGCACGATCGGCATCAGCAACTGTTGCCGTGAAAAGGAGAGCAGATGGCTGGTCAGGCGTGCCCCGCGCTGGGTCGCCTGCAGGGCACGCTCGATGTGCTGGTCGGCTGGGCTCGGCGCACCGCTCGCGTCGATCGCGAGTTCCAGCTCGCCTATCAGGGATTGCAGGACATTGTTGAAATCATGCGTGACCCCCGCCGTCAGCCGGCCGACGGCCTCGATCCGCTGGCTTTGCCGGATGCGCTCCTCGCTGAGCAGGCGCTCGGTGACGTCCAGCGAGATCCCGGCCAGGCGTGGCTCCGCGTCGCCGGCTGCGCTGATCACGTGGGCGTACATCTGGATCCAGCCGACACCGTTATCGGCGCGGGTAACGCGGACAACGATCTCGAGTTCGGCCCGGGTCGAGACCGAGCGGCCGATCGCCGCTCGCATACGTTCCCGGTCACTCGGATGGATTGCCTCGCGCAGCCCCGCATAGGTGAAGGGGGCCGTGTCGGCGTACCCGAAATGGCTCTTGCACACGGCCGAGGTGGTGAGCGCCCCAGTGCGCAGGTTCAGCTCCCATACGCCCAGCTTTCCGGCTTCTGTCGCGAAGCGGAACCGCTCCTCCGTGGCGCGCTCGGCCGCATGCTTCAGGAGTTCGGCTTCCAGGGTATCCTCGGAACGTTTGTGCGCGTCCTCGATGGCATGTTGCTCGCGGGCGGCCTCCTCCGTCTCCCGTGCCGCTCGCAGGCCGCGCACGATGACCTCAATGACCCCGTTGCGGAGTGCCTCTGCGATGTCGGTCTCCCAACTGGCCCAGGGCCTCGCATAGCCGTGCCGCGTCTCGGTCCAGCGCTTGAACGACCGCTGGGGTGGGACGGAGCGGGCATTGTCCGCCTGGTTGCCCGGATTGACGCCCCAATGCAGCGTCTCGGTCTCGCCCGGACGGAACCAGAGGATAAGGTCCGAGCGATCCGCGCGCAGAAAGGCCGCCAGCACGCCGCTCGCGCTCCCCGCGTGCGGTTGCCAGGCCTGGTAGATCAGCGGCAGGTTCTGGCATTGGAACAGCTTCTCGTTGTCGCCGCAGGAGGCGAGCCAGACTGCCAGGGCGCGGACATCGGTCTCTGGTGGCGTCACCCCGAGCAGGACCAGTTCACCGTCGAAGATGACGGCAGCACCGGTCGAGCCGAACAGGTCACCGACCGTGGTCGCGCCGGCCGTCAGCACCGGCACGACGGTGTCCGCACCCGCCATCTGGCCGAGCAGGCGGCCCAGCCTGGCCAGGTCCGCGGCGCGGAGCTGGTCGGTGACGAGGCGTTCGTTCAGGCCGACGCGCAGGGCGAACGCATCCACCAGGGCCGCCGCAGCCAACCGCTGCTCGGGTGCGCAATAGCACGGGTTGCGCGCATGGCAGACCAGCAGGCCCCACAGTTGGTTGCCATGCATGATGGAAAGCGACATTGAGCCATTGATGCCCAGGTTTCGATTATACTGCAGATGCCGCGGCGAGAGGCTCCGGAGATGGGTGAACGACAGGTCGATGGGCTGCGCGTCCTGGCGTCGCTCCGCCCAGACTGGGTCGATGATGAATGGAACAGGCGTGGCGTCCCGGTCGGCGACCCATCGCATGGGAGCGTGCCGGTATAGCTCGCGGGCTTGCGCCGGTATGTCCGCGGCTGAAAAGTGCAGGCCGCTCAATGACTGGCCCCAGTCAGGCACGACCGTCTCCGCGATCGCCTGGCCGTTCCAGTCGGCGTCGAACCGATAGACGAGCACGCGCTCGTAGCCGGTGAGCAACTGGATCCCCTGGACGGTCACGCGGGTGATCTCGGAAAGCTTGTCCTCCACCTCCCGCAGGTCGACCAGCGCCTCCCGCAGCAGGTCGACGGCGCTGGTCGCGACGGCATGCTGGTCCGCGCCGCAAGGCTCGAGTTCGACGTAGATCACGCCATCATGGGCGTGTGCGGCCAAGGACAGGCCGATCTGGGCTTGGCCGGCGCAGGATTGCGAATGCCACGGCGAGGCGCCACGCAGCCGGCCCTTGGAGAACCGGACCGTCAACGCATCCGCGAAGGCTTGCCCGAGATAGTCGCTGACGGAGTGGCCGATCATGGTGCGTGCCGCCGCCTCAAGGCGCAGGATGCGGCCCACCGTTTCACTGACGGCGACGATGGTCAGCGCGGCCGATGGATCGACGACGATTACGGCGCCATAGGATTGGACTGTACCGAGCCGGTGGATCCGCTCGTTGGCGCAGTCGGCTTGGCTGGCAGGATCGCTGTACGGCACGAGCTCGGATGGCATGATTTCCCGTCTCCGAAACGAAGGACAGCCGGCCTCCGCGGTATCTTTCACCAACCGTCACCAGAAAGCGTCTATTCAGTCCCTGTTACGGAGAACTGGCAACGTCACACATGATCGGGCACTAGATGTTCACGCGCCGCTGGTAACGGGTCCCGCCGCTCAACGGTCGGTAACACTGCACGGTCAAGAAGAAGCCAATAAAGTTTTGTGTGCGAACGTCAGGGCTGCTTGCCCACCTCATGCGTTAGTATGCTTCGTGTTACCACAGATGTACATGAAAAAACAGTGCGCAAGATTCTTTATCGTTCTTGGGTCTAAATATGGTCTAAATAGATCCATTCTCGATTTTTTTATGCTGCTGTAACATCGCGAAAACCAAAACCAAGGTTTCGGGGCAGTGCGCGTCAAAGGCAGGCACGCATCAATAACGGGAGGATGCTAAGAGGCCCGAAGCACGTAGCCGTATCCGCGGACCGACTGGATCAGGCTCTGCCCATCGGCATCCGGTGGAAGCTTCTGGCGCAAGGTCAGGATGAGTTGGTCGACGCTGCGGTCCGTCGGTTGCCAGGCCCGGCGCAGCACGGTCTCCGAGAGCTGGTCCCGCGTTACGACGGCGCCAGCTGCCTTGAACAGTAAGTCGAGTGCCAGGAACTCGGCGCCGGTCAACGTGAGGCGTTCGCCCTTGCTGGTGTGAACGGTGCGCTTGGCCGTATCGATGACGAGCACGCCAGGGCCGGGCACCACCGCCGGGGCGATGCCGCGCAACGCCGTGCGGCGGTGCACCGCCCGTATGCGGGCGATAAGTTCGCGCAAGCCGGGCGGCTTGACGATGTAGTCGTCCGCGCCGAGCTCGAGTCCGACGATGCGATCAGCTTCGTCGCCGACACCCGAGACGACGATCACGCCGCAATCACCCTGTTCGACGAGCCATTTGATCAGCGTGATGCCGTTGGTGTCAGGCAGTTCGAGATCGACGAGAGCGACGTTCGGCTTGAAGCTCGCCTTCAGCGCCCTGGCCTCGGCGCCCGTCGCTGCCCAGGCCGCTTCGAACCCCGCACGCTCGACCGACCGGAGCAGCACGGCACCGACCGCCTCTTCGTCTTCGATGATCAGAACGCGAGGCGTCGTGATATCGCCGCTCGCAGGCGTGGCCGATGACATGATGCGCCTGGACCAGGTTGTGACAACCTTTCTAAGCGGAATCACATAGACCGTCTATGAAATCGTCCGTGGCTCTCCGTTACGTCCGGACTAGGAATGATGATCAAACCGCTCGGGTGCGCCGATTTCGGAGAGCGCGATGCGGCTGAGCAGCACCAGCGCCGCCGAGTAATAGTCTTCGTCATTCGTTGGTGTCGGAAGCATCGCCCTCGGACCTTGGGCGCCCTGCTGCCGCACGACGGCGGAGATCGCGAGGACACCGCAGCACACGCGGTAGGGTGCGCACTGGTCCGTCTCCAGGTTCGCCCAGGCTGGCGCTTGCGCCGGCTTGTCGCCCCAAAACGCGACGAACTGCGCCAGCTCGTCGGCCCGGCCGCCATCCCACGCCATGAACAAGGGAACACGCACGGCATCGAACGAGAAACGCGGCTCCTGCTCCGTGTGCAGGGACAGCGAGCCGTCATGCGATGACACGCGAAGCCAATCCGGCGGCAAGCGCCATCCGCCGAAGCGGCCCTCCGCCACCAGCCTACGCCCGTCCCCTACGAGAGCGGACCATGTCGGCGACGGGAACACCGCGGCCAGATCGGCCATGAGGGGAAAGATGTAGTACGACGGGTTGATGACGACAAAGCCATCCTTCACGAACCCCTCTGCCGCAGGAAGCAGCAACGTCCGGCCGCCCGCCGTGTGGACGAGCAGGCCGAGGATGTCGCGGGCGATGGCTTGGCTCGCCGCCAGATAGCTTAGGCTCTGCCATTTGCCGCTAGCCCGGGCCAGCGCGGCGGCGATGTAGATGTCGCCGTCCGACGCGTTGTTGTGGTCCGAGACGCGATAGGAACTGTTGGGATCGTAGCGCCACGCGTGCAGCGCGTCCGAGCCACGGCTGAGATGATGGTGCGTCCAAGTCCAGATCAGGTCGAATGTGGCCTGGTCGTTGGCAGCGACCGCGAACAGCATCCCGAGGCCTTGCGACTCCGTGTGGGACACGCCGTGATTGCCGGTGTCCACCACACGGCCATCCGGCTGGACGAACCTTGTCCGGAACATGGCCCACTCCGCCTGCTTGACGCTGCTGTCGGCGGGCCCGCCAGCGGCAGGAGTGAGGCCGGGCAACGCGGCCGGCAGCGCCAACACCGCTGCCGCCGATGTGTGCCCGGTGCACGACCAGACGGCCGTTGTGATGACTGCCGCCGCCCCGGAGCACAGGGCCCGGCGGCCGAGCTGTGTCCCGGGCGTCGCAGCCGCCTGCGACGGCCGCGCCTGATGGTCGATGATGGCCAGGATCGAATCCAGGAACATGGTATCGGACCTCCTACTTGAGGCCATTTATTCCTTCGGCAAAGCATAAGGCATGCTAGTAACTGTCATTTAAAGCCATTGCCGAGAGACCGGGGCAGTCAGGATCGGTATGAAAGACGATGATTTGTCAAACTGTCCGAGTGTCGTTGTTTGTTATGGGTTGTCAGGGACGTCAATGACAAATCCTGGCACGCGAACTGGTCGCGCGACTGGCAGACTATTACCGGTAGGCGCCCGGCTGCGGCGCCGAGAGGAGCCAGGCCATGTTCGCGGCCGACATCAGAGACCACGACCTGCGCCGGCTTGCAGCACTGCAATCCTACCGCGTGCTGGATACCGCTGCGGCCGACACCTTCACCCGGTTTACCAGGCTCGCGGCCAGCCTGTTCGATGCGGAAGCCGCCGCCGTCTCGTTTGTCGAGGATTCAGGCCTCGAGGATGCAGGCCTCGAGGACTCAGACGTCGGAGCTTCGGACGTCGCGGATGGGGGCTTGGAGGCCCAGCTCGCCGAGACCGGCCTCGCCAACCCGGCCCAGGCCGCGTTCTACGCGGTGACACCGCTCGCAGCACCCGGCGGCCTCGCCTTTGGCGCCCTCTATGTCTGGGACAGGCGGCCGCGGGAGATCAGCCCGAAGCAGATCGCGGCGTTCGCGGACTTGGCAGCCGCGCTGATGTTCACGCTCGAACTGCTCCGCACGAATGAACAGACCCGGGCCTTGGCGCTGACCGACGCGCTGACCGGCCTGCCGAATCGGATGCAGTTCTACAACATGCTGACCGCGGCGGTGGCCAGCATGGTCCGCTCGAAACAGCCGCTCAGCCTGCTTTACCTGGATTGCGACGACTTCAAGCGCGTCAACGACTTACGGGGCCACCAGGCCGGGGACGAATACCTGCGTCTACTGGGGCAAAGCCTGCGCGAGTTGGTGCGGGCCTCGGACATGCCGGCACGGTGGGGCGGCGACGAATTCGTGGTCGCGTTGCCCGCGACCGGTCCACGCGCGGCACAGGTGCTGTGCCGGCGTCTTATGGAGCATGTGGCGACGGACCCGCGGATGGCGCATTTCGCCGCCACGCTCTCGATCGGTGCCGTCACGTTCCTGGCCGCCCCCGCCTCGGCCGATGCCGCCCTCGCCCTCGGCGACACCGCGATGTATCAGGCCAAGGCACGCGGCAAGAATCAGCTGGTGGCGACCGTCGTCAGCGGAGCTGGCCAAAGTGGCGCCGACCGCGGGGACGAGCCAGGCTCGCTGACCACCTTCGGCGTCATCACGCGGTATGCTGGCTCACGTCCATGATGGCGTTCAGCCGATCCAGCAAGTCCCGCCGCTTGTAGGGCTTGAGCAGGATTTCCACGCCGGGCAGGTCCAGGCGCGACAAGTCGTGCCCGCTGAACCCGGATGTGAGCAGGATCTTGGTGTCCGGCGCCAGCACCGACACCTCCTTTGCCAGACCGATGCCGTCGAGTTCGCCCGGCAGCACGATGTCGGTAAACAGGATGGTGAACGCCGGTCCCGCCTGCAGCTCGGCCAAGGCCGCCGCCGCGGTCGCCACGGCAGACACGTCGTAGTCGAGCTGCTTGAACATGCGGGACACCGTCGCGAGCACGGCCGGCTGGTCTTCCACCAGCAAGGCGCGCCGGCGGCCATGGCCGGACCGGTTCGGTGCCGCACCCTCACCGGCATCCTCGGTCAGCGGCAGGAGCACTTGGATCGTGGTGCCACGGCCAAGCTCGCTCTGCGCTGCGGTGTAGCCGCCGCTCTGCCGGACGAACCCGTCCACCATGCTGAGGCCGAGCCCGCTTCCCTTTCCCACCGCGCGCGTCGTGTAGAATGGCTCGAAGATGCGCGGCAGGACGTCGCTGGGCATGCCGCACCCCTGGTCGGTGACGCTGAGCAGGACGTAGCGCCCCGGCACGGCGTCCCTCGGGCCGAGCCCAGCGGCGGGGAGCGTCTCGCGGACGGCCTTGATGACCACGGTGCCGCCATCCGGTAAGGCCAGCTTGGCGTTGAGCACGATGTTGAGCAGGGCGGTCTGCAGCTGGAACGGATCCACCAGCACCATGCTGCGCCCGGTCTCGACATCGATGTCGAGGCCGTGATCACTGCCCAGGGCCCGCCGGGCCAAGCCGCGGAACGCGGTGAGGAAGTCCATCAGGCTGGTTGCCTGGGGACGCAGCGGGGCCTGCCGGGCGTAGGCGAGTAGCTGGTTGGTCAGCTCCGCACCGCGCTGCGCCGCCTGCAAGGCCGGTGCGAGGATGTCCTGCAGCGCGTCGGTTTCCGGAGTGTCGAGGATCGCCTCCTCGAGGTTCAGGGTGATGACCGTGAGCAGGTTATTGAAATCATGTGCCACACCGCCGGTCAGGTGTCCCAGGATCGCGAGCTTCTCGGACCGCATCATCGCCTGCTCGGTCTCCCAGCGCTCGGAGATGTCCTGGGCATAGCCGAACAGGTGGACGCCGTCCGGCTTGGCCGGCGACAGATGCGCGCCGAGGCGGAAGCGGCAAGTCTCGCCGTCCGGGCGCATGATCCTTACGTCGGTCAGCAGGCGTGCGCCACCGGTTGCCGCGTCCCGCACCGCTTGTTCGAAGGGGGCGCGGTCATCGGGATAGATCAGGGACAGGACATTGGCGAACGAAGCGGGAAGCGAGACCGGGTCTTGCGCGATCAGGGCATAGAAGCCGTCCGACCACTGCATAGCCCGCAGGTCGGTCGATAGATGCCAACTGCCGATCTGTGCCAGCGCCTCTGCTTCGGTAAGTTCAGCGGCACTGTCCCGCAGCCGGCTCGTCAATTCGAGCAGCAACTGGTTCGTGCGCCGCAACTCGGCGCGGTTGTCACATATCTCGGTCATGTCCCAGACCACGGCCAGCATCGCTTGCCCGCCGAAGCCGGGGTGCATCTGCAGTGCGCCGCTGACGTGCAGGGTGGACCCATCGGCGTGGCGATGTTCCCAGATGCTGCCATCGGTCATGCCGATCGGGCCACTCCGTAGCCGCCGCTCCAACACGTCCATCTCGTCCGGCACCCGGATGTCGCGTAGCGTCATGCTCAGGAACTCGGCTTCCGACCAGCCATAGAAGTCGCAGGCTGCTTGGTTCACCCGCAGGAAGCGCAGGGTTTGCCGGTCGAAGATCCACATCGGCGTCGGATTTTCATCGAACAGCACGCGGTACAGTTCGATGAGTTCGCGCTGTTCCCGCTCCTTGACGAGCTTCGCCGATATATCGTGGTGGATGATCACGACCGGCAGGATCATCTCCTCCTGCGCGGCGACGGGGGCCAGGACGAGCTCGACGTCGAGCTTCTGGCCGTCTTTGCGGTGGTAACCGATCACGCCGGAGCTGTTGCGGCCGGCGGCCAGGTCCGGCCTGAAACGCTCGAAGTCGGCGGGGTCCGGATTCGGACCCTGCAGGAACAAGTCGGATTGACCGACCAATTCGCCGGCCGTGTAGCCGGTCATCTGACAGAAATGCTCGTTCACGTAGAGCAGCCGCCGCAGCGCCGGGTCGACCGGATCGACATCGGAGATCGTGACGCCATCGGCCACGGCGTCGAGTGCCGCGCTCAGAAGATGGTCCCGGGCCTTTACGGCTTTCCAGGCGAGTGCGGACGCCAGGGCCGGCAGGAATTGGGCGATCTCCGCATCCTTCGCGACCCAGTCCAGGTCACCGGCCGGGAAACCCAGCACCAGCGCGAAGCCGTCCCTGGCGGCCGCAAGCGGGATCGTGAGGAACTGGCAGGCGCTACCCGCCCGCAGTTGAGCCGGTAGCAGGTCGCCATCGAAATAGCCCGCGGCCTCGAGTGCCAGGCCAGCCTCCGTGCTGCAGGGGGGCTGGCCTGCCTGGCCGGCTTGCGTCGAGTCCGCGATCCATGGGGCGTCCGCGTCCACCCCGGCGTCGAAATCCCGCCGCTGGTAGGCGCTGACCTGGCGGTAGCGGCCGTTCGACCCGTCCCGGCGCAACAGCGTCGCGAAGGTCGCACCGTAGCGGCCGCCGAGCTTCAACAGCACGGTGTCCATCGCCGCCTGGATGCCGGGCGCAGCCTCGACCAGGGCGCGCAGGCTCTCGGCAAGCGTCGCCGCCTGGACGGCAAGGCGCAGGACGAACTCCCGCTTGCGTGCCTCCAGCAGGTCGGTCGTCACGGTGCCGAGGGCGCAGAACGACGCCAGGTCCTGCTCCGAGAGGTCCGCGCGCGGTTTGTAGTCGAGGCCGTAGATCGTGCCGATCCGCCGCCCGCTCGCGGTTGCGAGGGAGAGGCCGGCATAGAAGCGGACGGGCCTATCCTCCGGCACACGGTCCGGACCGCAGTAGCGCCGGTCCTCTGCCGCATCGAGCAGGACGAGAGGACCGGTCTGTGCCAAGGTACGACACCAGAGCGCTTCACGGGCGGGTGACGCGACGAGAGGCGGGCCGAACGCCGACTTTACCCACCGCTGCTCGCCATCCACGAAGGTGATGCGCGCCACCGGAACCCGGAGCAGGCTCGCGACAATCTGGGTCAGACGGTCGAAGGCCGGTTCGGCCAGGGTGTCTGCCACGCCATACGGAACGAGCATGTCGTTACCAGGACGCTCGATCGTGCCGACAGACATGTTCGCACCTTTTCCTTCAGTCGAAATCGCTGCCGTGACCCTTGCGGCCACGGGCTCCTACGGACGCCGGCTCCGTCGTGGGTCCGGAGGATGCCGCCAGACTCAGGCCGGTAGGATGGCCCCTTGGCTGGCGACCACGGCCCGCTTCGCAGACCCCTCATGCACGCTTAGCAAGCTGCCCTGAAAGGCTGGCAATTCGGCAGGCGGCACCGGGTGGCTGAACAGGTAGCCTTGTCCGACGAAGCAGCCGCACTCGATCAGCGCCTCGCTTTGGTCCCAACGTTCGATCCCTTCGGCGACGACGTCGAGCCCGAACGCCTCGCCCAGTCCGACGATCGTCTTGACCAGGGCAGCCTCACGCTTGTCGGTCGTGATGCCCTGGATAAAGCTGCGGTCGATCTTGAGCTTCGTGATCGGAAGCTCCCGCAGGTATTGCAGCGACGAATAGCCTGTTCCGAAGTCATCGAGTGCGATCGTGATGCCGAGGTCGCGAAACTCGTCAAGCAGGCGCCGTGTCGTCATCGAGCCCACGATCAGCGTGCGCTCGGTCATCTCCAGTTCGAGATGTTCCGGTTTTACCCGGCCCCGTGTTACTGTATTAACGACCATATCACGGAAGCTCGGCTCCCTCAATTGGGCTGCCGAAACGTTGATCGCAACCCGTGGTGGTTGCCATCCGGCGGCGATCCAGCGGTCGACCTGCCGCATCCCCTCCAGGAACACCGACGCACCGATCTGGACGATCAGCCCGTTTGCCTCGGCAGCCGGAATGAAATCCTTCGGGGCGCGGATCCCGGCCCCGGGGGCAGCCCAGCGCACCAACCCCTCCAGCCCCACCACCGCCAGCGTCCGCATGTCGATGCAGGGCTGGTAGTAGACGAGGAATTCCTCACGGGCCACCGCGAGGCGGAGCGCCTGGTCGAGGACGACGCCGCGGCGGATGAGCTTGTCGTCCTCCAGCGAGTAGATCCGTAGATCGCGGTCGCCCATGCTGTGCGCCAGTTGTCCCGCCAGCGCGGATTGCCGGATCAGTTCCGCGGCCGACTCCAGTGACGACCCGGTGCGCGCCGCGGGGTTGTGGATCGCCGCGCCGAAATTCGGGGCCGCGGTCAACGCGGCCGCCGCGCCATGCGAGAGGCTGCCGATGATCGCGCGCAAGTCGGAGACGACGTCCTCGAGGTTGGTCCAGGCACGGTCGAACTCATAGGCCAGGGCGAACTGGCCCTCGCCCACATAGCCGAGCACGGCCTCGGGTGCGAACTGCATCACGGCCTTGCAGATCGACCGGGACAAGTCGTCGGACACCGCCTCGCCATAGGCTTGCTGAAACGAGACGACCTCGGGGACGGTGATGCTGA
>CAXSEG010000007.1:20409-37618 GCA_964235545.1 uncultured Acetobacteraceae bacterium | reverse complement strand
CACCAAGCACGGCGCGGACCGCGTCGCCGTCGTGCTCGGCACCAGCACGTCCGGCGTGCTGTCCTGCGAAGATGCCTATGCCGCGCGCGCGCCGGACGGGGCATTGCCAACTTCGTTCGACTACGCGCACACGCACGACATGTTCTCCGCCGCCCGTTACGTGCGCGCCGCCCTCGGGCTGCGTGGCCCGGCGCTGGTGGTGTCCACCGCCTGCGCCTCGGCCGCCAAGACGCTGATCGACGCCGGGCACCTGATTCGCACGGGCCTGTGTGACTCCGCCGTGGTGGGCGGCGTGGACACGCTCTGCCGGCTGACCCTGCGCGGCTTCGCGTCGCTGGAGCTGATCTCGCCCGGCCCGTGCCGCCCCTGCGACGCGGACCGCACGGGCATCTCCATCGGCGAGGCGGCCGGGTTCGCGCTGCTGGAACCGGGGGACGGGCCGCTGCACCTGCTTGGCGCGGGGGCGACCAGCGACGGCTACCACATGTCCTCCCCCCACCCGCAAGGCGCCGGCGCGATCGGGGCGATGCAGGGGGCGCTGCGTTCGGCAAGGCTCGCACCTGCGGACGTGGACTGGGTCAACCTGCACGGCACCGCCACCCGGGCGAACGACGCCATGGAGGACGCCGCCGTGACGGCCGTGTTCGGGCCGGGGATGGCGTGCTCCTCCACCAAGGGCTGGTCCGGCCACACGCTGGGAGCCTGCGGGATCCTGGGCGCGGTGATCGCCGGGTTGGCCATGGACTACAGCTTCCTGCCCGGCTGCCTCGGTCTGCGCACGCCCGATCCGGCGTTTCGCAGCCGCGTGCTGGCGCGCACGGAGCATCGCCGGGTGCGGCGCGTCGCCATCAACGCGTTCGGCTTCGGCGGCATCAACTGCACGCTGCTGCTCGGCGCCGCGTGATCCCCGTCGGTATCGCGGGCGTGGGCCTGCTGGGCACCGGGCTGCCGGGATGGGCCGCGAGCCGGGCGGTGCTGGCCGGGGCGGCGCCATGGCAACCCGCCGAGGTCGTGCTGCCACCGCCCGCCATCCTCTCCGCTACCGAGCGGCGGCGGGCGGGCCCGGTCGCGCGGCTGGCCCTGGCGGTGGCCAGCGAGGCCGCGGCGGCGAGCGGCTTGACCCCGGCAAGCCTGCGGCCGGTGTTCGGCAGCGGCAACGGCGATAGCGTCACCGTGGGCGCGATCCTTGACGGCCTTACCCGCCCAGACGGCTTCGTCTCACCGACGCAGTTCCACAACTCGGTGCACAACGCGGCGGCGGGATACTGGTCGATCGGCACCGGCTGCACCCGCCCGGCCACCTGCCTGGGCGGCCACGACTGGACCTTCGCGGCGGCGCTGATGAAGGCGGTGGCCGAGTGCGCGACGGAACGCGAGCCGGTGCTGCTCTGCGTGTACGACGTGCCGATGCCGGCCCCGCTGGATGCCAGCCGGCCGACGGAGGGCGTGTTCGGGGCGGCGTTCGTGCTGGTGCCGGAGGCGCGCGGGCCGACGATATCGGTCGCCTGGGCTGGGGACGGCGCTCTCCCTCTCCCGTCCTTTACGGGAGAAGGAGAGCGGTTGCGGGCTCTGGCGGCCGGCAACCCTGCAGCCCGGTCGCTCCCCTTGTTGGAAATCCTCGCCCGCGGCGGCGGGGGCCGATTTGCCATGCCGTTGCTGGATGGGAGCCTGCTCGTGACGGTGGCGCCGTGATCGCCGGGCTGATCCCGCATGCCGGGTCGATGTGCCTGCTGGCCAGCGTCGCCACCTGGTCGGAGGACGCGATCGTCTGCCTCGCCACCTCCCATCTCGACCCGGACAACCCCTTGCGCAGCCGTGGCCAGCTACCCGGCGTGTGCGGCATCGAATATGCGCTGCAGGCCGCCGCGGTGCATGGCGCCCTGCGCGGCGGCGAGCCGCAGCCGCCCGGCTACCTTGCCAGCCTCCGCATGGCCCAGCTCACCATCGGCCGCCTGGATGACCCGGCGTTCGGCACCCTCGCCGCCCATGCACGGCGGGAGCACGGGGACGCCAACGGCCTTCTCTACACGATCCGGCTGGAGGCGGCGGACGGACGGGTGCTGCTGGACGGCCGGGCCACTATCATCTTGCAGCGCGCATGAGGCGGGCCCTGGTCACCGGCGGTGCCTCACCCCTCGGCGAGGCAATCTGCCGCCAACTGGCTGCCGACGGGCTGCACGTGATCGTTCACGCCCATGCCAACCGCGCCCGGGCCGAGGCGCTGGCAGCGGAGTTGCACGGCGAGGCTATCACGTGTGACATCACCGATGTCGGCGCCACCGCGTCCGCCCTGGCCCCGGTGCTGGCGGCCGGGCCTGTCCAGGTGCTGGTGCACAACGCCGGGTCGCACGAGGACGTGCCGCTGGCGGGCATGACAGAGGCTCAGTGGCGCGGCGTGCTGGACGTGTCGCTGACCGGGTTCTTTGCGGCGCTGCGGCCCACCATCCTGCCGATGATGGGCACGCGCTGGGGCCGGGTGGTGGCGGTGTCCTCCGTCTCTGCGCTGCTGGGCAACCGCGGCCAGGTGAACTACGCGGCGGCCAAGGCCGGGTTGGTGGGCGCGGTGCGGTCGCTGTCGCGCGAGGTCGCCAGCCGCGGCATCACCGCCAACGCCGTGGCACCCGGCGTGATCGCGTCACCGGCGGTCGCCGCTTCCCTGGACAGCCGGCGGATCGAGGCCATCGTTCCCATGCGACGCGCCGGCCGGCCGGAGGAAGTGGCCGATCTGGTGGGCTTCCTTTGCTCCGACCGGGCGAGTTACATTACCGGCCAGGTGATCTCCATCAACGGCGGGATGGTCTGAATGGCGACAGAGTGCGACATCCTCATCGTCGGTGGCGGCCCCGCGGGCAGCACGGCGGCGGCGCTGCTGGCCGAACGCGGCTGTGACGTCGTGCTGCTGGAGCAGGCGGAGCACCCGCGGTTCCACATCGGCGAATCCCTGCTGCCGGCGAACATGCCGCTGCTGCGCCGCCTGGGTGTCGCGGACGCGGTCGCCGCGGTCGGCACATTCAAGCCCGGCGCCGAGTTCGTGGATGACGAGACCGGCCACCGCAGTGCCTTTCCGTTCAACCTGTCGCTGAACCAAGCCAACACCTCCGCCTACCAGGTGCTCCGCGCGCCGTTCGACGAAATCCTGTTCCGCACCGCCGCTGCCCGGGGCGCCCGCACCGCCGAGCGCACCCGCGTGGTGGACGTGCAGCCCGCCCGGGACGGCGAACGCGGCCGCGTGATGGCGGAGCGGGACGGTAGCACCGAGGAGTACGCTCCCCGCTTCATCCTGGACGCGACCGGGCGCGATACGCTGATGGCCGGCAAGCTGGGCCTGAAACGGTCCAACAAGCACAACTCCACCGCTGCCGTGTATGCCCATTGGCGCGGCGTGCGGATGCAGCTGAACGAGGAGCCCGGCTTCATCACCGTGCACCTGGCCGCCGACGGCTGGTTCTGGATGATCCCCCTGCCCGGCGACACCATGAGCATCGGCTTCGTCGGCAACGCGGACGTGTTCAAGAACCGCCGGGGTAGCGCGCACGAGCTGTACTTGGACCGCCTCCGCCGCTCCCCCACCGTGGCCGCGCGCATGGCGAATGCGGAGCGGGTCGGCGATATCAGCTCGACTGGCAACTACTCCTATCGGGCGACGACCGCGCATGGCGAAGGCTGGATGGCGATCGGCGACGCCTTCGCCTTCCTGGACCCGGTGTTCTCCTCCGGCGTGCTGCTGGCGATGACGGCGGCGGAGCTGGGGGCGGACGTGGCCCAGGCGTCGCTTGCCAACCCGGCTGCCGGGCGCGCGATGGCACGGCGGGCGGAGCGGCAACTCTGCCAGGCGATGGATAGCCTGGGCTGGCTGGTCTACCGCATCAACACGCCCGTGCTGCGCTCGATGTTCATGATGCCCTCCAACAAGTTCCGCATGCGCGACGGCCTAGTGGCGATGCTTGCCGGCAATCTGCGGATCGGCTGGCAGCTCCGGGGGCCAGTGCTTGCGTTCAAGGCCGCGTATTACATGCTGACCGCGCTGCGCCGGATGGGCTGGCGCCCTGACTTGGAGTCCACACCGGAGATGGTCGCGGCGGAGTGAGGTGGGCTTCAGCTCACCAAGATAGTGCCGCGCTGTGGTGGGCTGAAGCCAGCCCTACGGTTCTTCGATCTGCTTCCGCAACGCCGCCAGCAACGCCTCCACGTTTCCGCCGTTATGCGCTAGGAACGAGGCATAGTCGCTGCGTTGCGTCATGCGCAGGCTCATACCCTCGGCCACCACGTCCTCGATGCGCAGGGTGCCGTCGGTCTCGCCGACCATCCAGGTGATGTTCACCGGCCTGTTGCCGGCCCGCTCCACCACCGTCGGGACGTAGATCCCGTCGGGTTTCTGGACTGGCGTGTTGACGCTCACCTTCACGGAGCCCGCCTGGTAGTCGCCAAGCCGGTTCACCACGCCGCGCAGCAGCACCAGGCGGAACAGCCGCAAGTATTCCGTCCGCTGCTCCGCCGAGGCCGTGGTCCAGTAGCGGCCGAGGCAGAACCGGGCCACCCCGTCCTCGTCCACCACGCGTTGCAGATAGGGGCCGAGCCGCAGTTGCTTGTCGGCCGGCGACGCCGCACCGGATACGGCGGCGGCCAGGTCCACACCCGCTTGGCGCACGAAGGTCGCGGCCTGCTCCGGCTCCGGTTCGGCCCGGGCTGCCAAAGGCAGCAGCAGCAACCCAAGCAGGAAGTGACGGCGAAGCGACATCAGCAATGCGGTGCGGGGATCATGAAGGAGCTCAGCTTGCCATCCACCGCGAAGTCCGAAAAGTCCATATTCAGGCCATCCGCCACGCCATTCTCCCAATACCGCATGCCGACCTCGTAATCGGGCTGCTGCGCCTCCTGCGTGCGGGGGAAGAACGCCACGCGGACGCGCCCGGACGGCAACTCGGCCAGTTCCGGATACGGCGCGGCGGACGGGCCGCCCCAGCTGCTGATGAACACGGATGTGTTCTGCGCGCCGTCCGCCCCCGTGCCGTCGAACAGCGGCAGAGTGATGAACTTCTTCCCCGCCTCCGCAGCGGCAATGATTGCGGCGGTGTGCGACATCGGGAACAACGTGCCCTGCGGCAACGGTGTCCGCTTGTCCTCCGGCTGGGTGTAATGGATCTCCCCCGTGCCGCCGGCCGAGGCGAGGCTCGCATCCCCCTCTACCTGCTCGGTCACCGCGGTGTCCGTCATCTGCTTCATCCGGAACCGCAGCTTGGTGCCGTCCTTGCTTTCCCAGGTGAGGTAGTCCGAGACCATCTGCACGTTCTGCCCGTCGCGGTTGGTCAGCGTCATATCCAGCCGCTGGCGCACCGCCCATCCGTCGCAGGCGTCCGTCACTTCGTAGGCCATATTGCCGCGCACGCCCGTGACGTTGCTGCTCTGCCGCACGCTGTCCAGGGTCAACGTGTAGTTGGCACGGTGGGCCGCCAGCGGGACGGGCTCGGCCAAGACCGGCCAGGCGGACAGCAGGAAGAGGGCGGCCACTAGGCGCATGCAAGCTACTCCGGTTGAGTACGAGACATAGGGCCGCGCACGCACTCCCGCCAGCGGTCCCTTTCTTTGGACGGCACACCGGTATTTTACCACTTCGAAAGTTTTCGTTCGGTGCCTATAGTCACCCGAGCTGAACAGGAATAGCGAAATTGGAGTAAAAAGGATGCGGTTCTATGAAACAATCAAGGTGTTCGATCTATCGAGCGCCCCACCAGACCTTCGTGAAGCTGAGGACCTCGCGGTTCTGCGGCCGGGACCGCTCGAGGAACAGCCTGCGATACTGACCCTGAAAGTGGGCCAGTACGAAACACCCAAAGAAGGCCCAGTTAACGATCGTATAACGCGTGAGGTCACGCTGACCGAATACAAACTTCACCGCTGGCTGACGGAGCATGGCGCCCGCGAAGGGGAGGATATTCTGTTGCGATGGAATAAAACGGCTGGCCGGTAGTGGTTGTGAACCAACCTATGTTAGTATGTGGTGCGGAGAGGCTCGTCACGATCCGCACTCCGGGCCTGTCGCCAGGCCGTAGCGGCAGGCGCGACACCATCGCGGTGCTGCGGCCAAACGTGCTTATGATGCGCCATGTTCGCCACCAGCCTCGGCGGGACCACCTACCGCTTTCCTGACCTACGTAACCTGATGGCGCGTGCGACGCCCCAGCGCAGCGGGGACGTCCTGGCCGGCCTCGCCGCATCCTCCGAGGCGGAGCGGGTCGCCGCCCAACTCGCCCTTGCCGACCTGCCCCTGCGCCGGATGTTGGACGATCCGTTGGTCCCCTACGAAACGGACGAAGTGACGCGCCTGATCTGCGACACGCATGATCCGGCGGCCTTCGCCCCCATAGCGCACCTGACAGTGGGCGGGTTGAGGGACTGGCTGCTCGGCGACGATGCGACCGGCCCCGCCCTCGCCGCCCTGGCGCCGGGCCTGACGCCCGAGATGGCCGCCGCCGTGGCCAAGCTCTGCCGCCTGCAGGACCTGGTCGTGGTCGCGGCGCGCTGCTCCACCGTCACCCGGTTCCGCAACACGATCGGCCTGCCGGGCCGCCTCTCCGTCCGCCTGCAACCCAACCACCCGACCGACGACCCGGCGGGCATCGCCGCCAGCATCCTGGATGGGCTGATGCTCGGCGCCGGGGACGCCGTGATCGGCATCAACCCCGCCACCGACAGCCCGGAGCGCACCCACGCTTTGCTCTGCATGCTGGAGGAGGCACGGTTGAAGCTCGCCATCCCAACCCAGACCTGCGTGCTGGCGCATGTGACGACGACGCTGGACCTGGTCCGGCGCGGCTCGCCGGTAGACCTGGTGTTCCAGTCGATCGGCGGCACCGAAGCGACCAACCGCTCCTTCGGCATCGACCTCGCCTTGCTGCGGGAGGCGCAGGAGGCAGCCTTGTCGCTGGGCCGGGGTACGGCGGGGCAGGACCTGATGTATTTCGAGACCGGGCAGGGCAGCGCGCTCTCCGCCGGCGCCCATCACGGCGTAGACCAGCAGACGGCCGAGGCGCGGGCTTACGCCGTGGCACGCCATTTCCAGCCCCTTCTGGTCAACACCGTGGTCGGTTTCATTGGCCCGGAATACCTGGCGACCGGCAAGCAGATCATCCGGGCGGGGCTGGAGGACCATTTCTGCGGCAAGCTGCTCGGCCTGCCGATGGGCTGCGACGTGTGCTACACCAACCATGCCGAGGCGGATTCGGACGACATGGACACCCTGCTGGCCATGCTGGCGGCCGCCGGCGTGACCTTCGTGATGGGCGTGCCCGGCGCAGACGACATCATGCTTGGCTACCAGAGCACCTCGTTCCACGACGCCCTGGCCATGCGGGACCTGTTCCACCTCCGCCCGGCACCGGAGTTCGAGGCCTGGCTGGGCGCCCAAGGCTTGCTGGACCATGCCGGCCGGGTGCGCCCGCGCGGCCTGCCACCCCCGATGCGCGCCCTGCTGCCATGAGCACGGACCCCTGGGCCCGGCTGCGCGGGCTGACGGCGGCACGGATCGGCCTGCCCCGCAGCGGCGCCTCGCTGGCGACCGCGCCCTTGTTGCAGATGCGTCTCGCCCAGGCCCAGGCACGCGATGCCGTGCACACCGCGCTGGATACGGCGGCGCTGGCCGGGACCGCCGGGCCGTTGCTGGTGGTGGACAGCGCTGCTCGGGACCGGACGGAGTATCTGCTGCGCCCCGATCTCGGCCGGCTTCTCGCACCGGGAACGGTCCTGCCGCGCGGCACTCACGACCTGGCGGTGGTGCTGGCCGACGGCCTCTCCGCCCGGGCAGTGCAGGACCATGCGCCCGCCATGCTCGAGGCGTTGCGTCCCTTGCTGGCCGGCTGGCGGGTGGCGCCGCTGGTGGCGGTGCGCCAGGGCCGCGTCGCGATCGGGGACGCGGTGGCGGTGGCGCTGGGTGCCGCTTCCGTGCTGGTGCTGATCGGCGAGCGGCCAGGCCTCTCCGCGCCCGATAGCCTCGGCGCCTACCTGACCTGGGCGCCACACCCGGGCACCAACGACGCCGGGCGCAACTGCGTCTCCAACATCCGCCCGATGGGCCTGCCGCCGGCAGCCGCGGCGGCCAAGACCGCGTGGCTGCTGAATGCCATGCGGGCCCGCGGCGCGTCCGGGGTCTTGCTGAAGGACGAGGCGCCGGAACGGGGGCTGGACACTGAGCCGGTGTTGGTTTTAAGCGACGATGCAACCAAAGTGGGATGACGGTGATGCGCGCGCTCTATGTCATTGCGGCCCTTGCGGTGGCATTCCTGCTAGGCGCCTTCGTCGAGCACGTGACCGGAGCGCCGTTCGGCCTTGTCGCAACGGCCATGGTCCACACGGGCACCGCCCCGCCGCTCCCCGCGGACACGGCCTCCACCGCGATCCCGCACCACAGCAACGACCAGGGCCTACAGGACGCACCCCGCAATGATATCCCGCAGGGCGCCCAGACGGACTTCGACCGCTGCGTGAACACGATGATCCTGCGCCGCGAGAAAGAGTCCGAGGCCCGGACGGTGTGCCAGAAGATCATCTCGGGGATCAGCGGCTAGACTTGGCCGGGTCACGAGCGAGGCGCCAGGATCTCCTCCACCGTAATTGTGATGCCCGGCGGATCCATGACGATCGGTCCGGCGGCGAGGACCCGGGTCACGATCCCGCCCGCGCTGCGCGGTGATGGATGATCACGCGCAAGACGGGATGCATGATCAGATAGTGGGCGATTGACGGCAGCCTGAAGTAGCCTGCGAGCGCCCCACCGTCGCCTCATCGAACGGGCGGCCCGCCGCCTGGAGCGAGAGCGGCAGCCTGTCCGCGCCAAGGCCGGTCGGCACGCTTGTTGCCGGGTGGTCCCGCCACCATCAGCCCCTTCCGCAAGGCCGGTGGCACGGTCAGCCCTGCCCGGTGCATGGAGGCGTCCAACTCGGCGCTGAGGTCTTCGGGCGCGTCGGTTATCCTGCGTATCTCCACACGGTTTGTGGGGCTGTCTACGGGGCCGAGCTTCGCAAACCACCGGCCGGGCGACAATCTTTCCCGCAAAGCTATGCACCGGCGCGTCGTTGGCGCGTAAACAGCCGCATGAACTACCTGGTCCAGACCACGGCCGCGCCGCCGATCCCCGAGGTTCAGGCTTGGGGACGCGCCTATTCCGGTGCGCGCGGCCCGCTGATCGATCTATGCCAGGCCGTGCCCGGCAACCCGCCGCACCCCGAACTTCTGCGCCGCCTGGGCGAGGCCGCCGCGGACCCGGCGTGCGCTAAATACGGCTTCATCCCCGGGGACGTCGCCCTGCGCGAGGCCTACGCCGCCGACACCGGCACCACGCCCGGCCGGGTGCTGATCACCGCTGGGTGCAACCAAGCCTGCTTCACTGCCCTGCTGACCCTGGTGCCGCGAGGTGCCGCCGTGCTGCTGCCGACGCCCTGGTACTACAACCACAAAATGACCTGCGACATGCTCGGGCTCGAGGCGCGCGGCCTGCCGACCACGGCGGAAGGCGGGTTCATCCCCGACCCGGACCGGGCGGCGGCGCTGATGGGGGGCGTCGCGGCGGTGGTGCTGATCACCCCCAACAACCCGACCGGCGCTATCTACCCCGCCGCCACCATCGAACGGTTCGCGTCGCTCTGCCGGCAGACCGGCGCCGCGCTGCTGATCGACGAGACGTACCGCGACGTGCTGCCCCCAGGCATGGCCTACGATCCGCCGGAGGACGCGGTCCGGCTGTACTCCTTCTCCAAGGCGTATGCCGTGCCGGGCCACCGGATCGGGGCGCTGACCCTGCCCGAGGCCGCCGTGCCGCACGCGGTCAAGGTGCTGGACTGCATGACGATCTGCCCGCAACGCCCGGCGCAACAGGCTCTGGCCTGGGCGATCGATGCCACGCGCGGCTGGCGGGAGGGCAACCGGGCCGAGATGGCGGCCCGCGCCGTCACGGTGCGCCGCAGCTTCGCCGCCTTGCCCGGCTGGAACATCGACTCGCTCGGCGCCTATTTCGCCTATGTGCGCCACCCTTTCCCCGGCGTCTCGGCCTGGACGGTAGCCGAAACCCTGGCGTGCGAGCACGGCATATTGCTGCTGCCCGCGCCAGCCTTCGCCGGGTCACCGGACCATCTACGCGTCTCCTTCGCCAACGTGGACTCCGCTGGGATCGAACGTCTCGCATCCCGGCTGGCGGGTATCTCCCTGCCCGCGCTCGCCGCGTGAGGGTCCTGGCCGTCGGCCGGCGGGTCTATCTCGGCGACCTCTATCTCAGCCTGATGCGTGAGGGGCACGACGTCCGGGTGTTCGCCGCCGACCCCCCGGCGCAACGCGCGTTCGGCGGCATCATCGAGCCGGTGGCAGATTGGCGCGCCCAGCTGCCCTGGGTCGGCGACGGCGGCGTGATCCTGTTCGAGGGCGTGGGCCAGGGCGCGTTGCAGGACCAGCTGCGCGCCGATGGCTACCGCGTGGTCGGCGGCAGCGCGCTGGGCGACCGGCTGGAGCAGGACCGCGCCTACGGCCAAAGCGTGCTGTCCGGCGCCGGGCTACCGGTGGCCTGGACCCGGGGGTTCGACCATCCGGACGCCGCACTCGGCTGGCTGGCGGGCCACCCCGGCAGCTACGTGCTGAAATACGATGACGGCGTCCATGCGACCTTCGTCGGCGAGCATCCGGCGGGGGCGGATGTCGCCTTCATGCTGCGCCGGCAGGATTATCACGGGCGCGTCCTGCTGATGGAGCGGCTTCGCGGGGTGGAGGTGGGGATCGGCGCCTATTTCGACGGGACGGCGTTCCTCCAGCCCGCCTGCATCGACTTCGAGCACAAGCGGTTCTTCCCCGGCGAATTGGGGGAGATGACCGGCGAGATGGGCACCCTCGCCTCCTACGAGGGGGCGGAGCGCCTGTTCGCGGCGACCCTCGGCCGGGTGGCACCCTTGCTGGCCGGGGCCGGGCATGTCGGCTACGTGAACCTCAACCTGATCGTGGACAAGCGCGGGCCGTTCCCGCTGGAGTTCACCTGCCGCTTCGGCAACCCCGGTTTCGCCGTGCTGGCGGCGATGCAGCCGGATGGCTGGGGGGACCTGCTGGAGCGGATGGCGTGCGGCGGCGCCGGGCGGTTCGCCACCACCCCGGGCTGGGCGGTCGCGGTGGTGCTCACCGTGCCGCCATTTCCCGCCACGTTGGACGGAACGGACGCAGCGTCCGACCCGCCGGTGTTCTTCGTGCGCGAACCCGGCGTGGCAGAGCGGCCGAGCTACCACTTCGTGGACATGCGGCGGGACGGCGGGCAGTTGCTGGTCCACCGCCGCTCCGGCCACGCCATGATCGTCACCGGCACGGGGCCGGACGTGCCCGCCGCCCAGAACGCGGCCAATGCCCGTGCCGCGAACGTCATCGCGCCGGAACTGCGCTGGCGCACCGATATCGGCGAGCGCTACCGGCTCGGCGAGGGCGACCAGCTACGCACGCTGGGCTGGTTGTGACGGGCCCGATCGCCGACTGCCTGCGCGGCGCCATCTCGCCCCAGGTGGCGCTGGCCCGCCTGCTGCTGGGCGGGGTGGACGCAGTCGGCATGGCGGCAGCGGTGCAGGCAGCTCGCCCGGAGCCGCCCACGCCAGCCTGGCACGCGCTGGCGGCGCTGCTGCAGGGTCGCACCGCCGGGCTGGACGCCCTGGCCGGCGAGATCCGGCAGACCGCCAGCGATCACACAGCGCTCGGCGGCGTGGACGGCATCGCCGCCTTCTTCGACCGCGCGGTGAGCCACTCGCCCGAGGCCGGCGTGGCGCTCTATTCCCTCGGTGACCCGGCGATCCTGCGCGCCGCCACCGCCGAGATCGTGGACTGGCTCGGCGCGGAGCGGCTGCTGGCGCCGGACGACGCCGTGCTGGATTTCGGCTGCGGCTTCGGCCGGGTCGCCGCCGTGCTGGCGCCGCGCTGCCGCTCCGTGCTGGCGCTGGACGTCTCGGCCGGGATGGTCGCCGAAGCCCAGCGCCGCTACGCCGCCATCCCGGGCCTGCGCTTCGACCAGACCGACGGGCGCACCGTCCCGCCCGGCCCGTTCGGCCTCGTCCTGCTGGTGGACAGCATGCCCTACGTGGTGCAGGCCGGGCTGGCGGATACGGTGGTCGCCGGGGCAGCGGCGGCGTTGCGGCCCGGCGGCGCGCTCGTCGTGCTGAACCTCGCCTACGGGCGCGATAAAGCGGAGGACCAGGCGGACGCGACACGTTGGGCGGCTCGCCACGGCTGGGCACTGTCGGTCAGCCAGCCGTTCACCCTGTGGGACGGGACGGCCTATGTCTGGCGGGCGTCGGCCGAGATCAAGCCGGACGCGTGAACGGCGAGGGTCCGCACCATATCGCCGACTGTGACCGAACCCCTCGCCCTCTACATCCACTGGCCGTTCTGCCTGGCCAAATGCCCGTATTGCGACTTCAACAGCCACGTGCGCGAGCGCATCCCGCAGCAGCGCTTCGCCGCAGCTCTGCGCCGCGAGCTGGCGTGGGAGGCGGTGCGGCTCGGGCGGCGGCCCCTCGGCTCGATCTTCTTCGGCGGCGGCACCCCCAGCCTGATGGACCCCGACACCGCCGCCGTCCTGATCGCCGACGCCACCGCCCTGTTCGACCCGGCGCCCGACCTCGAGGTGACGCTCGAGGCCAACCCGACCAGCGTCGAGGCAGGCCGGCTGGCGGCGTTCCGCGCCGCGGGGGTGAACCGTATCTCTCTCGGTGTGCAAAGCCTGGAGGACGCACCCCTGCGCATGCTGGGCCGCCAGCACTCCGCCGCCGAGGCGGTCGCGGCGCTGGAGACGGCGCGGCGCATCTTCCCCCGCCTGTCCTTCGACCTGATCTACGCACGCCCCGGGCAGAGCCTGGCGGCGTGGCAGGCCGAGCTGCACCGGGCGCTCGATCTCGCTGCCGACCACCTCTCGCTGTATCAGCTGACCGTGGAGCCGGGCACCGCGTTCGAGGCGCTGCACCGGAGCGGCGCGCTGGTGCTGCCGGACGGGGAGGACGCGGCTGGCCTGTACGAGGCCACCGCCGAGGCCGCCGCCGCGCACGGCCTCGCGCAATACGAGATCTCCAACTACGCCGCCCCCGGTGCCGAGAGCCGGCACAACCTCGCCTACTGGCGTTACGGCGACTACGCCGGCATCGGCCCGGGCGCGCATGGCCGGGTGGTGCTCGGCGGCCGACTGGTCGCCACGCGGCGGCACCGCGCGCCCGAGCCCTGGGCCGAGCGCGTGGAGCGGGACGGCCACGGCAGCACGGCGGAGGAGGTGATCCTCGCCGCCGACCGGGCGCGCGAGATGCTGCTGATGGGCCTGCGCCTGCACGAGGGCGTGGACGTGGCCCGCTTCGTCCGCCGCTGCGGCACTCCCCTCACCAGCGCGCTCGACGCCGGTGTGCTCGCCCAGGCGGAAGACGCCGGCTACGTCGTGCTGACCCCGGAGCGCCTCGTCGCCACCGCGGAAGGACGCGTCCGGCTGGACGCCCTGCTGCCGGCGCTGCTGCTGTAGCGTGGACCGCCGCCCCCGTGCGTCGTATACGTGCGGACATTACGCGGAGCTTCCATCCATGCGCCCTGCCCCCACCCTCGCTTTGCTCGCCCTCGCCGCCACCGCCTCCGCTGTACAAGCGGATCCGCTGCGGATCTTCGCCGCCGGCAGCCTATCCGGCGTGGTCGGCGAGTTGGTGACGGCGTCCGGGCTGCCCGCGGCCGCGGTGGCGCCGCCGGTCTACGGCCCGGCAGGCTTGCTGCGGCAGCGGATCGACGGCGGCGAGGCGGCGGACCTGTTCGCCTCGGCTGACCTGGCGCAGCCGCAGCGCATCGCGGCCGCCCATCCGGGCACCAGCGTGGTGCCGTTCGCGCGCAACCGGACCTGCGCCGTGGGTGCCGCGTCACTCGGCCTGGAGCGCGGCAGCCTGCTCGACCGCATGCTCGACCCGGCGGTCCGCATCGCCACCTCCACGCCCGGCTCCGATCCTGGCGGCGACTACGCCCAAGCCGTGTTCGCCCGTGCCGAGCTTGTTCATCGCGGGGCGCAAGCGGTGCTGCAGGCGAAGGCGCAGGCCCTGTTCGGCGGCCCCACCACCATGGTGCCGACGAATGGCCACACGCCGGGTGGCGCTGTCCTGCTGGCGAACCGGGCCGACCTGCTGCTTTATTATTGCAGCAGCGCGGATGCGATCCTGGCCGAGGTGCCAGGCAGCGTCGCGATCCCGCTGCCGCCGGCGTTGGAACCGCGGCCGGTGTATGGGATGGCGGTGCTCGGCAGCAACCCGGACGCAGCCAAGCTGGCATTGTTCATGTTGTCCGGCAAAGGCCAGGCGATCCTGGCGCGCCACGGCCTGCTCCCCGTGCTCGCCGGCACGGAGGCGGTCACGGTGCTGACGCGGGGTGGCCCACCTTCGCTGTTGTCACTGGGCGACCTGCACGCACTGCCATCCACCCCGGCCGCAGTGAATGCAGAGGGCGGGGCAACGGCGCGGTTCGCCGGGCCGACGCTGTGGGCGGCGTTGCAGCAGGCCGGCGCGATCGAGCCGAACTTCCACAAGCGCGTCGACCAGGTGATCACGGTGACCGGACGCGACGGCTACAGCGTCACGGTCGCGATGGGAGAGATCGATCCAGAGTTCGAGAACAAGCCGATCGTCCTCGCCACCGAGCGGAATGGCAGCGCGCTGGACGTGCCGCGCCTGGCCATTCCCGGCGAAAAACGCCCCGGCCGCAGCGTGCGGGACGTGACGAGCATCGAAGTGCGGTAGCGACGGGCGCGGTGCCGCCGGCGCCTCCGTCGGCTTCACCGCCACCTCTCCGTGAAGAAAGGGGGAGAAGCAGTCGCCACTGTCTTGCGACGGTGACCTAGCCCGCGCCCACCAGGTCCCCGATGACGACGACCGGCGCCTTGTTGCTGAAATTGGGCACGTCGCCGAAAACCGGGCCACCCTCGGCCGCCACGGCGGCCTTGAACTGATCCGCAGTATCGAACTCGAGCGTGGCGATGATGCTGTAGAGAGGTTTCTCGCCCGTGGGAGTCCCGACGGCCTTCAGGACACGCCATCCTTTGATGCCAAAAGGTTTGAATTTCTCGTCGACCAGCGGCATGTGCCTGGCCATGTAGTAGTCGAGATCGAAGGTCGCGTCGTCGACGTTGTCGTACATCACAGTGATCGTGGTGGGCATGCCGTGCTCCGGAGGGTTGGACTGCGACCCGAGGCAGCAAGGCTTGTGCCAATTGTCGGTTACGTCATCTCCCGCCCGATTTCTAGCGCCCGTGCATACACGACTTTCCGCGGCAACCCCGTCGATCCGGCGACCAGCGCCGCCGCGTCCTTCACGCTGCCAAGCGCCAGCGCAGCCCGTAACTGAGCGTCCAGATCCTCGGCATCGGCTGCCTCCGCCGGGGCCGGGCCGAGCAGGACGGTGATCTCCCCCCGCGCCGGCTCGGCCGCGTAATGGCTGGCGAGCCCGGCCAGCCCGTCCCGCCGCACCTCCTCGAACCTCTTGGTCAACTCGCGCGCGACGGCGGCCGGGCGATCGCCGAACGCCGCCTGCAAGTCGGCCAGCATCTCGGCCAGCCGGTGCGGCGCCTCGTGCCAGATCAACGTCGCGTCCAACCCGGCCCGCTCCGCCGCCCGCAGCCGGCCGAACGCGGCCATGCGGGCGGCCGACCGCGGCGGGGCGAAGCCCAGGAACAGGAAGGGCTGCGGCGGCAGGCCACTCAGCACCAGCGCCGTCACCGCCGCGTTCGGCCCAGGCACGGCACTCACCGGCAGCCCCGCCGCCAGCGCCGCGCGCACCAGGCGGAACCCCGGGTCGCTCACCAGCGGCGTCCCCGCGTCCGACACCAGCACCAGCGTCTGCCCGCGCCGCACCGCCTCCAGCAGCGCCGGGATGCGGCCCTCCTCGTTGTGCTCGTGCAACGGCGAGGTCGTGACGGTGATTCCGTAGGCGGAGAGCAGCCGCGCCGTGTGCCGCGTGTCCTCGCACAACAGCAGGTCCGCGCTGCCCAACGCATCCAGGGCGCGCGCGCTGATATCCCGGAGGTTGCCGATGGGCGTGGAAACCATCACAAGCTGGCCCTGCGCCGGGTTCGGCGCGTCGTCCGGCCCCGCCCCGGCGCCCGTCTCACTCGTCATCGCCTCCTGACCGATCATCGAAGGGTCGTCCGCCATGCTCCGCGCACTCTCGTTCCTGCTGGCATCCACCCTGGTCGCCGGCTGCGTCCAGCTCCCGCCCGCGGGGGCCGTGCGGAGCGCAGCCAACGGGCAGGCCGGCACGTTCCTCGCGCCCGGCCCCGCCGCGCGGCGGATCGCGGTGCTGCTGCCGCTGTCCGGGCCCAATGCGGCGCTCGGGCGCGACTTGCTGCGCTCAGTGCAGCTTGCGCTCGGCAGCGACGGCCCGCAACCGGATGTGCAGGACACGGGCGGCACGCCGACCGGCGCCACCACCGCCGCGCAGACCGCCGTCGCGAATGGGGACGCCGTGATCGTGGGGCCGCTGACCGCGCCCGAGACCGCCGCCGCCGCCGCCGTCGCGACCACCATTCCCATCCTGGCCTTTACCTCCGACCGCAACCAGGGCCGGCCCGGCGTGTGGCCACTCGGCATTACGCCGCAGCAGCAGGTGGCGCGGCTGGTGCAAGCCCTGTCGCGCGCCAACAAGACGCAGCCGGCGGCCGTGCTGCCGAACAACATCTTCGGCGACGCGCTGGCCGGCGGCCTGATCGAGGCCGCCGCCAAGGTCGGCGATGCCACCCCGCAGATCCGGCGCTACCCCAACGGGCGCGCCGCCGCCCTGGACTCGGCGCTGAAGGACGTGTCGGACGCCGAGAACCGCACCGCGCTGGCCCCACCGGCGGACCCGGCGGACCCTCTGATGGCCACGACCCCGGCCGCCGCCCCCACGCCCCCGCCCTTCGACTCCCTGTTGCTGGCCGAAAGCGGCCCGGCGCTGCAGGCCGTCGCCGCAGCGCTGCAGAAATACGACATCCACGCCCCCCGGGTGCAGATCATCGGGCCCGGCACCTGGGCGCGGGACGCCGCCAACCTCGGCGGCCTGGCCGGGGCGTGGTATGCCGCACCCGACCCGGCGACGCGCGGCGCCTTCGAACAAATCTACGCCGCCCGCTTCGGCAGCGACCCACCCGGCTACGCCTCCATCGCCTACGATGCCACCCAGCTCGCCCGCGTGGCCGCCAGCAACCCCGCCGCCCTCA